>JBDHHL010000190.1:0-9511 GCA_039589375.1 Gemmatimonadota bacterium
CACCTTGAGCAGAACGCGCCGATACTTTGGATCGGACACTGTCGTCACTTGTTGCCTATCTGGAACCTCAAGAACCGGCCGACGGCAATCTTCTCGCCCAGCTTCGACTGCGTCTCCGCAATCCGGTCGCTCACAGAGACCTCCGGGTTCTTCACGTATTTCTGCTCGAGCAGCGTACGCTCCTCGAAGAACTTGCGGAGCTTGCCCTCAACTATCTTCTCTGCGATGTGGTCGGGTTTGCCCTGCTCCTGCACTTGAGCCAAGAAAATGTCGCGCTCCTTGGCAACGGTCTCCTCGGGCACGGTCTCTCGCGATACGGAGATCGGGTCGGTCGCTGCCACCTGCATGGCAACATCGCGGGCCAGCTGCTGGAAGTCCTCAGTCCTGGCGACGAAATCGGTCTCGCAGTTGAGTTCGAGTAGAACGCCGACCTTGCGGGAGTGATGTATGTAGGCATCGATGATGCCCTCTTTTGCTTCCTTGTTCACCCGCTTCTCCGCGGCTGCCGCGCCCTTCTTGCGCAGCCATTCGACAGCGGCATCCATATCGCCGCCGTTTTCCTGAAGGGCGCGCTTGCAGTCCATCATGCCCGCCCCCGTGCGCTCCCTCAGCGATTTTACATCTACTGCCTTTATCTCGCTCATTCGATCAAGTATCTGTTTTGCCGTATAAGAACAGGGCCACCGAAGTGGCCCCACCAACGATCAAGTCTCGCTCTTGCTATCGCCGGCATCGCCCTCCGTCTTCGCCGGCCCTCCTTCTTTCTTTTCTTCTGTCGCGGGCGCTTCGGCCGCGCCAGCCTCTGAAGAAGTCTCGGCTTCAGCGGTCGTCTCGATAGGCTCGGGCGGTTCAGCGTCCACGACTTCTACGACCGCCGCGGGCGTCTCAGACTCGCCGCCCTCCTCTTCGGATGCCGGTCGATGCGCCGCGATCACCTCCGGGCGCGGTCGTCGACGCTTGCGTGACTTTCGCCCCGACCCACGCTCGGCCACGGCCACAGCCGCATCGCTGGAGTAAGTGAATACCTCCTCTTCCTCCTCGGCCACCGCCGCGCGCAGCTCCGCCGGCACTTCCGCCATGGAGGCCTCGACCGTATTGGCGAGTTCTTCCGATATCAACGACACCGAGCGAATCGCATCGTCGTTCCCCGCGATCGCGATGGTGAGGAGATCGGGATCCGCGTTCGTGTCGGCGATGGCGACAACCGGGATACCGAGCTTGTTCGCCTCCGCCACCGCGATGTACTCCTTGCGGGAATCGACCACGAACAGACAGCCCGGAAGTCGGGTCATATCCTTGATCCCCGACAGGTAGCGGTCCAGCTTTTCCTGCTCGCGGCTGAGCAGGAGCTGCTCCTTCTTCGTGTAGAACTCGAACGCGCCCTCCTCGGCGCCTCGCTCGAGTTCTTTCAGGCGGCGGATGTTCTTCTTGATCGTCTGGAAGTTGGTCAGCATGCCGCCCAGCCAGCGCTCCGTCACGTAGAAGGCGCCACAGCGCTCGGCTTCGCCCCGAATGATGTCGCGTAACTGCCGCTTGGTGCACACGAAGAGCACCGTGTCGCCGCGGTGTACCACCTCCCGGACGAGCTCCTTCGCGCGCTCGAGCTCACGCAGCGTCTTCATCAGGTCGATGATGTAGATGCCGCCACGCTCGGCGAAGATGTAGCGACGCATCTTCGGGTTCCACCGGCGCGTCTGGTGCCCGAAGTGGACCCCTGCCTTTAACAGATCCTGAAGCCCTACCGCCATACAGTCTATCCTCAGGCTGATGCCTAGCTTATCGCTTGCTGAACTGGAAGCGCTTCCGCGCTTTGGGCTGACCGTACTTCTTTCTCTCTACTCGCCGCGGGTCTCGGGTGAGCAGGCCCTCTCGACGAAGCGCCACCCGGCGGTCTTCATCCTCTACCAGCAGCGCGCGCGCTACGCCGAGCTGAATCGCGCCCGCCTGGCCGGTCAGACCGCCGCCGCGAACGTTGACCTTCACATCGTACTCGCCGGCGGTCTCCGTCGCCTGGAACGGCTTGTCCAGAACGCCGTGATAGGCTTCGCGGGGAAAGTACTCGGCCAGCGAACGGCCGTTGATATGCCACTCGCCTTTTCCGCGCTGCAGATAGACCCGGGCCACGGACGTTTTCCGGCGGCCCACCGCATGAATTCGCCCGTCTTCTAGCTTCTTTCCGATCATGTTCTCTTGCGATTGCAGATGTCGTGGGATGTCGCGCTAGGATTCGATCTTAAGCGGTTCCATGCCCAATCCCTCATGCGGGTGTTCGGGCCCGGCGTAGACGCGCAGATTCTTCAATATCTGACGGCCCAAGGCCGTCTTGGGCAGCATCCCGCGAACCGCGCGCCGGATGACGAACTCAGGGCGCCGCTCCAGCATACGCTTGAACGGGATCTGCTTGCCTCCGCCTACATAACCGCTGTGGCGAAAATACGTCTTCTGTTCGGCCTTCTTGCCCGTCAAACGCACCTTCTTGGCGTTGATGACCACGACGCCGTCGCCGCAGTCGACATGGGGCGTGAAGATCGGCTTGTGCTTGCCACGGAGCACTTTGGCCACCTCAGCGGCCAACCGGCCAAGCACCAGGCCGTCGGCGTCCACCAGGAACCAATTCCTGGTCATCTCCGCCGGCTTGGCTACCGGGGTCTTCTGGGATTTCGTCAGTAACTCCGCCATCTCGTATTCCTGCCGTACCTTTCCGCCCCGGCGATCGCCGCCGCAGCGGGTATTTCCGCGTTTTGGGACAGCGGGAAAGGATATCTGCGAAAGCCTTGTGTGTCAAGGAATCTGGCGGGCGGCGAGGCTCGCTAGCTACCCAGGAAGCTCTCCAGAGATCGGGCGCGCGAGACGTGCCTGAGGCGGGCCAGAGCACGCTCTTTGATCTGGCGCACGCGCTCTCGCGTCACTCCCAGCTGTTCTCCGATCTGCTCGAGGGTCATGGCCTCTTCGCCGTCGAGGCCATAATACAGCCGCAGGATCATGGCCTCACGCGGCTTGAGAGTGGACAGCGCGTCCTCCACGTTCTTCCGCAGCGCCTTGTCGAAGGCCTCCTGCTCCGGGCCCGGTCGGTAATCGTCGGGCAGGTAGTCGAGCAGCTTATTGTCTTCGCCGGGCACGAGTGGCGCGTCCAGGGACAGGTGTGCCATGGCGATTGACATGGTCTTGTACAGCTCGTCCGCGTCGACCTCGAGGCCCTCCGCCAACTCGCCGACGGTGGGTTCGCGGCCCAACTCCTGGACCAGGGCACTGGACCTCTTCCCGATCCGGTGGATCTCGCCGGCTCGGTTCAGCGGCACCCGCACGATCCGCGACTGCTCTGCCAGAGCCTGGAGAATCGCCTGTCGGATCCACCAGACGGCGTAGCTGATGAACTTGACGCCGCGGGTCTCGTCGAACTTCTCCGCCGCGCGGATCAGCCCCAGGTTGCCTTCGTTGATCAAATCGGCCAGCGCGACGCCCTGGTTCTGATACTTCTTTGCGATGGAGACGACGAACCGGAGGTTGGAATTGACCAGCTTCTCGAGGGCTACCCGGTCGCCGTCCCGAATGCGGCGCGCCAGATCGCCCTCCTCGCCGCGCTCGATGAGCGCGTAGGTGCTGATTTCTTTCAGATACTGGTCGAGAGACCCCGGTGGCGTGGTAGCCCTATGCGGGGGGCCGAAGTTCTGAAACACGCTCGGGCTCTCCTCGGATTTGTTATCCGAGTTGACTTTGTCCGACAAGTTTTTTCGCCGTTCTCGGCTCAAGCGCTGAACCCCGGTGCCAGTTGGACTCAGTCGGTCGAATGAAACTCTAACTTGCTACGATCTAGTGAACCAGGTCGCCCACTCGGCCCCACCTGACCTCCGTCAACCACGGAAGCGGCCGCAGAGTGCTCCGGTCGAACGAATAGTAGATGACCAGAGGTCGACCCTTAATCAAGGTTCGATCAACGAAGCCCCAATAGCGGGAGTCCTGCGAATTGTCCCGATTGTCGCCCATAACGAAGTACTTGCTGTCGGGCACGACGATCGGTCCCCAGTCGTCGCGCGTGGCGCGGTACGCGCCACGGTCAACGTCCGACGCCAGATAGTCCTTCTGCCAGACGAAACTGGGGTCCCAGTAATCGCCGCCGGGTTGTGTATGCTGGACGTAAGACTCGTCCTGCCGCTCTCTGTTGACATATAGCTCGCCGCGGCGCATCGCAACCGTATCGCCCGGCAACCCGACAACGCGCTTAACGTAGTTTTTCGAAGGGTCGAGCGGATACTCGAAGACGACCACGTCGCCTCGCTCCGGTTCATCGAAGGCCGGCAAGCGCATACCGGTGAACGGTACCTGCGCTCCGTAGACAGCCTTGTTGACCAGCAGGAAATCGCCGATCAGGAGCGTCGACTCCATGGAGCCGGTCGGGATCTTGAACGCCTCGACGGCGAACGTTCGAATGATCAGGAACAAGAGGATGGCGACCGATATAGACTTCACCCACTCCCAAAGCCACCGGCCGGTACTCTCAGACTCGGCTCGCCGTTTCGTGCCGCGGGTCTTCTGATCTCGAGGTTTGCTCTTGGCTCCCGACTGATCCCGTTTCTTCGCCATCGACTAATCCCGCTTCATGTCCAGGGCCCTGCGGCTCGCTCGCTACCCGCTATCGGACCCGATCACCTATGCGACCCCACCTCACGTCCGTCAACCATGGCAGGGGGCGGAGCCGGCCATAGTCGAATGAATAGTAGATGATCAAAGGGCGCCCCTTAATCAAGCCCCTGCCCACAAAGCCCCAGTAGCGAGAGTCCTCCGAGTTGTCTCGATTGTCGCCCATGACGAAGTACTCGTCGTCCGGAACGACCAGAGGCCCCCAGTTGTCGCGCGACGGTCGATAGGTGCCCGCATCGACGCCGGGCGGCAGGTACTCGAGCTGCCACTCGAACCTCGGATCGTAGGAGTCCCTGCCCGCATCGATGTGCTGTGCGTACGCTTCCGTCTGCCTGACTCCATTCACGTACAGGTCGCCGCGGCGCATCTCGATCTCGTCTCCGGGCGCCGCCACAATGCGCTTGACGTACGGCGCCTCCCATCCGTCGAAGGGAGGCTCCAGTACAACAATATCTCCGCGCTCGGGGTTCTCGAAGGCCGGAAGATGGATCGGCGTGAATGGGACCTCGGCCCCGTACACGGCCTTGTTGACCAGCAGCAGATCGCCGGCCAGGAGGGTGTTCTCCATCGACCCGCTGGATATCCGGAAGGACTCTACCACGAAGGTCCGCAGGACCAGGAAGATGAGGATGGCGACCGAGATCGACTTGACCCATTCCCAAAGCCAGCGCCCGGTGCCGGCCGTTTGCGCCGACGGACGCTGTTTCCGCTGAGCCTTTTCTTTCTTCGGCAGACTACCTGCTGCGCGACCCCTCTTCTTGGCCATGCTCCCTCCCGGGCGGGTTCAGGCTACCGGTGCGGTCCCACGCAGTGCCCTGATCTCCATCATGCTACCGCGTAACTCGTCTCAAAGATCCTTCTCGAATAGCGCCACGACGAACGTAGATGTGGATCCTCATTCGCGGCGCAGGAACACACGATCTTCACGCACGCCGACGTCGGTGACGAATCTCGGCAACACGAACGCCACCGCGTTGCTCGGCACGTCGGCTTCGACGCCGGTCTTGATCTCCGCCAGCAGCCTGTCGCGGACCCCATCGGGCAGCGGCAGGAGACCCACCTGAACCTCATCGACGAAGAAGACACCCTGCCCAACGCCCAGCCCGTCCAGCCTACCTCGCACCAGCACAGCCGCGGTGTCGCCGAAGAACGCCACCGCCGGACCCAGCTCCTCGATTCTCGGCACTTCCTTCATGGCGACCAGGCCGGATAGCACCAGGCGCTGCTCCTCGATCGCGACCGACACGTCGGAGATGTAGCCGGGGAAGAAGCCCTCCAGCCCGTAGCGCACCCAGGCGTCGAGTTCCTCGACGCTCAGCAGCACCTCCTCGTGCTCGCCCTGGCCCAGCGCGATGACTTTCGCGTCCACCTGGCGAGCCAACTCTCGGCCGGAGGCCGGCGAGGCCACGGCTGCGCTGTCGGAATCCGCGCCGCGCAGGCCGGAAACGAAGCGCGCGATGTCATCGCGAGCGAACCAGCCCGCTATCGCCGCCGCCACGATGAACATCCCGACACCGATCGCTGTCATGCAGCTACGCATCAACCACCGCCCTCACGTTACCAGGCTCGTCGAATGGAGTACACTGTAGATCGCACCGCCGGGCTCGAGCCGGCTCCTCATCACGTCAACGGCCGGCACACGGAACGTGCCCTCGTAGGTCAGCCGGTTCACCAGGTCCTCAAACCCCTCGAAGTCGCCGGCCCGCGCCCCCTTACGGGCCCTGCCCAGCGTCAGGTGGGGACTGAAGCGACGGTTCTCGCGTTCGTAGCCGATCGCCTCGAGGGCCCGCTCGACGTTCTGCTGAAGGCGCGCGAGCGTCGCTTCGTGCTCCACGCCCGCCCAGACCACCCGCGGCCGCCGCAGCGCCGGGAACGCCCCGAATCCTCTCAGGGTCATATCGAACGCCGCGATGCCCGACGACGCATCGTCCACCGCCGAGAACAGCTCGGCAAGCCTATCCTCGCCGACCTCGCCGAGAAATTTCAGCGTCAGATGTACGTTCTGCGGCGGGACCCAGCGTACGGGGAAGTCGGACTCGCGCAGACGTTGTGCCGCGCCGGCAAGCCGCGCTCTTTCTCCGTCACCGAGATTGATCGCTACGAAAACACGCATCGGTCAACCGGCACCGTATCGCCCGGCACGCCAACTTGTCACTCCCAAAACAGCTCCACCGCCGCGTGCCGAAAGCCAGCCGCGACGCAGGCTTCCAAAAGCTGTGCCCGACTCTCCGAGAGCAGGCCCTCATCGATATCACCGTCAGGGCGGATCAATGCGATCGCGCCCTCTTCCCCTACGGGTTTCACCCGCGCTGGGATTCCCAGATCGGCTAGCCGGCGCTCGACCTGCGAGCAACGATCGTGCTCATCGCTCATGACGGCACCCGCGCCGACGCGACCGCCTCGTTCAGCGAGCCCCGGCGATAACCTCTCAGGTCCAAGCACGCGCGAGCGAAGCCCGCTTCTTTCAGAACACGGGTCGCGCGCCGACGGAACTCCGGATCCGCGAAGCGTCCGAGGTCCGTCTCGGCGACTTCCAGCCGCACGAAATCACCTTGATGGCGCACCCGAAGCTCGCGCCACGAGTGGAGTCCACGCAGGCCGGCCTCGGCCGCTTCGATCTGGCTCAGCCGGTCTCGCGTTACCGGCAAACCGTACGGGAGGCGGCTGGCCAGACAGGGCGAGGCGGGCAGATCCCAGGTCGGCAGGCCCGCCCGCCGGGACAGCGTGCGGATCTCTTCCTTGGTGAGCCCGACCTCCTGCAGCGGCGAACGAACATCCAGTTCACTGGTCGCCCGCATGCCCGGCCGGTAGTCGCCCAGGTCGTCGGCGTTTGACCCGTCGAGGACAGTCTCGAGCCCGCGCTCGCGGGCGATGGCAAGCAGGCGCTGGTACAGGTTGGACTTGCAGAAGTAGCAGCGGTCCGTCGGGTTCGCGGCGTAGCCGGGATCGTCCAGTTCGTCGGTGTCGATCTCCAAGTGGGGCAAGCCGATGGACCGAGCGACCCGAACGGCCATCTCGCGCTGAACCGCGGGATAGGCGGGCGAGCGGCCAGTGACGGCGAGCACCCGATCCCGGCCGAGTGCGTCGAGCGCCGCCCACGCCAGGTACACCGAGTCGACGCCACCGCTGTACCCGATTACCACGGAACCGCAGTCGCGTAGCAGCGCGTGCAGCGCTCGCTCTTTCTGTAAAGTGTTAGGTGTCACCACCGGCTTCCCAAGCTCTTCGATCCCTTCGCTGATGTAAGCAAGCCACGATCCGAATCGAATCGCGGCGCAGCTGATAGTACAGTGCGTACGGAAAGCGATGAAGCAGGGCACGCCGAACATCGCGATGCACAACAGGAAATGCCTTGGGGTTTTCGCGGATCAGTCCGAGNNNCAGTCCGAGCGTTGCTGCCAGGGTCTCTTCAAATGCGGCCCCGAGGCCCGGCTTGTGGTCTTCATACCAACTTCGTGCCTCGGCGATCTCCGCCGCAGCATCGGAACGGAGCGAGATTCTCAACCGCTACTTACGGTCACGCAGTTGGGTCTGGAATTCATCCCAAGCCACGTCCGACTCCTCGGGATCTTGGGAGAGCCGGCGGTCCAACTCCTCCTTGTGCCAGTCGGGTACAGGGATAGACTCGGGCGTGGCCGCAATGCTGTCCCATACTTGCTCGACCAGCTCGAGGCGCTGCTCGATCGGTAGCCGAAGGATCTCGTCTAGGAGCTGCTTGCTCATGATTACAATCTGTCCGACTCCTAATACACTCGCAAGCTGGGCTTGATTCTCATGGACGAGGCGCTGGCAGTGCAGGATTAGGATTAGGATGAGGATGAGGATGAGGATGGCGATGAGGATGGGGATGGGGGTGAGGATCAGAGGGGCTACCCTCTCTCTACGAGCGCTAGGGCTCCCCGCTATCCAGTTTCAACTACGCTCGGGACATAATCTCTGGATGGATGCGGCCCGGCAACTTTACGTTGGCGCTGCGCCGAGCTACTTGCGTCAGGCGATCCACTTCGAGACCGGCGCGTGCGCCTCCTCGAGCGGCTGGGTGACGACGTCGAGCAGGAACGGGCCGGGGTGGTTGAGTGCGTCCCACATCGCATCAGTTAGCTCAGCGGGGTCCTCAACGCGGCGGGCGCGGAGCCCGAAGGCCTTTGCGATCGCGGCATGGTCGGCGTGGCCGAAGTCGACTGAGAAGTACTTACCGCCTCGGCTCTTCTGGCCCGCCTTGATCCACCCATAGCTCGAGTTGTTGCAGACGATGAGCGTGAGAGGAAGATCCAGCCGGACGAGTGTCTCCAGCTCGCCCGCCGAGATCCCGAACGATCCATCGCCCATCATCCCGACGATGCGACCGCCCTCGGGCTTGGCGAAGTGGGCACCCACCACAGCCGGCAGGGAATACCCGAGCGCCCCGAACGCCCGCGGGCTCACGAACCACCGTCCGGGTTCGGCGAGACGCCAGTATGCGGAGAGGTACGGACACGGTGTGCCGGGATCAGAGAGCAAGACCGATTGCTTCGGCAGCGTTGCGAATAGCTCGTGCATGAGGCGCTCGGGCCGGATCGGGCTCTCGTCCGAAGCGAACAACTCCGCGACCGCATCCGTGTGCTCGGCCCGGTCACGCTCGATCTTAACCGGATCCCAGCGGTCTCCAGCGCTCTCCACGACCAGTCGGCCTACCTCCTCGACCAACGCCGAGAGTCCCAGCTTCGCATCCGCATGGATGCCGGCTACCACCGCGTAATTGCGACCGATCGACGTGGCGTTCGTGTCGAGCTGGAGTATCGTCGCCGCGCCCGGGGCCGGCAGCGTCCACTTCTCGGTCGTCACGGAACCCGTGCCGCTCCCGACGTAGAAGACCAGGTCGGCCGTGCGCACG
>JBDHHL010000191.1:0-7985 GCA_039589375.1 Gemmatimonadota bacterium
ACGGGCTCGTCTACGGCTGGTTCGACTACTGGCTGAAGAGCGAAGCGAACGGGATCACCGATACGCTGCCGAGGGTGCGATACTACACCATGGGTTCGAACGAGTGGCAGACATCGGCGACGTGGCCTCCCGAAGGCGCGGAACCGGTGACGTACTACCTGGACAGCGACGGGAACGCGAATACCCATCGCGGCGACGGCAAGCTGACGACCAGACAGCCAGATTCCGCGGACAACGCCGACTCCTTCACCTACGACCCGATGAATCCCGTTCGTTCTCACGGCGGAAATGTGTGCTGCACCGGCGGCGCGATCCGCGCGGGTTCATTCGATCAGCAAGAGATGGAAGAGCGGTCGGACATTCTCGTCTATACTTCCGAACCTCTGCAAGAAGGGATCGAGGTGAGCGGTACGATCGAGATCACGCTTTACGTATCCTCGGATGCCCGAGACACCGACTTTACGGTGAAGTTGATCGACGTGTATCCCGACGGCCAAGCCTACAACCTGGACGAGACGATCCAGCGCGCGCGTTATCGCGAGGGCTACGACAAGCAGGTCTTCATGGAAGAGGGCAGGGTATACCGGCTCGAGGTCAGCCCGATGTCGACCAGCAACTACTTCGCCGCCGGGCATCGAATTAGGATAGAAGTCTCGAGCAGCAATTTCCCGAGGTTCACCCGCAACCTGAATACGGGCGGCAACAACTACGATGAGACGGAAGGGGTTGTGGCACACAACACCGTGCACCACTCTCGGCAATACCCGTCCCAGATCAGACTGCCAATCGTGAAGCGGTAGTGCATAGGCTATCGTGAGCGTGACCGAAGGAGGAGTCATCATGGACCGCAGGGACTTCGTGAAGCATACCGGTGTTCTTCTGGCCGCCGCTTCACCCGTGGCAAGCCTGACCGCTTGTTCAGAGGCGCCCGTCGCGCGCGTCGGATCCGCGGGGATCGGGATGTGCGACTGGAACCTCGGGCCAATGTGCGACCCCGAGCAGATTCCAAAAGCGGCCGAAGCTGACTTGGAGGGAATCCAGGTGAGCCTGGGGCGGAGTCCGGAGGAGATCATCCTGAGGGATCCCGCCGTCCGGCAGCGCTACCTGGAGCTCGGCCGGCAACACGGGGTCACGTTCCACTCGGTCGCCCTCGGGCTGCTCAACGGCAACCCGCTCGCGGACCAGCCCAGGGCGGCCGTCTGGTTGATCGACGCCATCGAGGCCGCCGTCGCACTCGGTGCAAGCAACGTGCTGATGGCGTTCTTCGGCGCCGGCGATTTGCGTTTCAGAGATGAGGACGGCGAGTTCGTCAACGAGTCCGAGGCAGGTTTCGCGTCCTACCGGCTGGACGAGCGGAAGGTCACCAGCGTGGTCGAGACCCTGGTTCAGGTCGTCCCGCGGGCCCGGGATGCCGGGGTGGTGTTGGGACTGGAGAACACCATCACCGCGAAGCAGAACCTGGAGATCATCGATCAGGTCGGATCGGAATGGCTGCAGGTCTACTACGACGTGGGCAACTCGACCGGCAACGGGTACGACGTGCCCGGCGAGCTGCGGATGCTGGGGGTCGACCGGATCTGCGAGGTCCACCTGAAGGACTGGCGCACGCCGCTGTTGGGCAGCGAGGAGGGCATGGTGGACATGCCGGCCGCCGCCGCGGCGCTGAGTGACATCGGCTATGACAAGTGGCTGGTGCTGGAGACCAGCGGCCGTGACGATCGGTTCCTGGAGGATACACGCCGCAACGTGGCCTGGGCTCGGCAGACCTTCCTGGGGGCGTGAGGGGCGCCTTGCGCCGGCTGAGGAAGATCCGGAGAGGGATCGGACGGGCGGTCGCGGCGACGGGCCGGGCTCTGAGCCGCCCATTCGTGTGGGGGATCGGCGTAGGGATCTTGCTCGTGCTGCTGATCCGCGGCGGCAACACGCTCACCTCGACGGACGGCTTCTGTGAGTCGTGCCACACGCATCCCCAGGCCATCTCCTCCTGGACCCAGTCTACCCACTACGTGACGAAGAGCGGCACGGTGGTACACTGCGTGGAGTGTCACCTGCCTCCTGGCGGGGTGGCCTACGCCGTCCAAAAGACGAGGCTCGGGATCCGCGACGCCTACGGGGCGGTCTTCAAGGACAAGGAGTCGTTCGATTGGGAAGCGCGGTCGCAGCTCGAGCACGCGGGCACGTATACTTTCCGCGAGTCGTGCCTGGAGTGCCACCCGAACCTCTACCCCATCGAGCTCACCGATAAAGGCGAAGAAGCCCACCTTCACTATGAGCGGCGCTCGGCTGAGCTGCGCTGCCTCAACTGCCACCTGCACGTCGGCCACTACGACCCCGACGCCGCGAAAGAGATCGACTTCGGTCTGGTCGAAGTCGCGGAGGCGGAAGTGTTCGACGTGCCGGCGGTCGTCGAGGGGTTCGTCGACTACACCGAGTTCATCCCGGGGACGAGCGTGTCCTTCGAGATGGTGGCGATCGCCGGCGGCACGTTCGAGATGGGCAGCCCGAAGTCGGAATCCTACCGCAAAGCTGACGAGGGACCTGCGCACACTGTGACGGTTGGCCCGTTCTGGATGGGGCGGGTCGAGGTGACATGGGACGAGTTCGAAGCCTGGTACCGCGCTACCCGGTCGGAAGGTCGCACCGATACTCGCCTGGCGCAGATTGCCGGTCCGGGCGTTGGCGAAGCCGGCGTCGATGCCATCACCGGCGCGACGCCACCCTACGTGCCCCCCGATCAAGGCTGGGGCAAGGGGGAGCGCCCGGCCATCACCATGACGCATCATGCCGCACAGGAATATGCCCGCTGGTTATCGCAGGTGACCGGCAAGCGTTACCGCCTGCCGACGGAGGCCGAGTGGGAGTACGCCGCCCGGGCTGGAAGCCAGGCCCCCTACTTCTTCGAGGGGGACCCGAAGAAGTACACGCAGGGCCGGTTTTGGAACCGACTGTTCGGGACCGACACGGAGGTGCTCGATAGCTTTGTGGTCCACGCAGGCAACAGTGGAGGCCGCAGCCAGCCGCCGTCGGAGGTGGCGCCCAACCCGTTCGGACTGGTCAACATGCTCGGGAACGTCCGTGAGTTCTGCCTCGACTGGTACGCGCCCGACGCCTACCGCGAACACTCCGCGGGTACGGCGATCGTCGATCCTCATGGGCCGGCGACGGGGACCGAGCACGTCTTACGGGGTGGTTCGTTTCGAAGTGACCCCTCCGAACTGCGGTCGGCTGCGCGCGACCGTACCCGCAGCGAGGCGTGTCGCATGACCGACCCGCAAGCCCCGAAGAGCATTTGGTGGTATTCGGACTGCATAGACATTGGATTCCGCGTGGTACGCGAGATGACGCACGAAGGAGAGCTACGATGACCGAGAAGAAGGATGGACCCAGCCGCCGCGAATTTATCGAGACCGTCGGACTGATCGGCGCAGCGGGGGCGATGGGAGCGATGGTCGCCGGCTGTGGCGGAGGCGTCGGGGAGCAGTATGCCGACTACCCGTGGCCACCGCTGCTCGAAGAGGCTCCCGACGGGCCCGCGCTGAAGGCGGGGCTCATCGGCTGCGGCGGCCGCGGAACGGGCGCCGCCCGCGATTTCCTCAGCGCCGGGCCCAACCTGGAGATCGTCGCCCTGGCCGACTGTTTCCGTGACCGGGTGGACAGCTGTCGGGAGAATCTTCGGGAAGAGATGGGTGTTGAGGTGCCGGAGGAAGGTTGCTACACCGGCTTCGATGCGTACGAAAGATTACTCGAAGCCGAGGTCGACGTGGTCTTGTTGGCCACACCACCCTACTTCCGCCCCGAACACTTCGAGGCCTGCGTGGACGCCCGCAAGCACGTGTTCATGGAGAAGCCGGTAGCGGTCGATCCGGTCGGGGCGCGCTCGGTCATGGCCTCCGCCCGCACCGCCGACGGGCTCGGCCTATCGGTCGTGACCGGCACGCAGCGCCGCCACCAGGCCGACTACCTCGAAAACTTCCGCAGAGTAACGCTTGGTGCGATCGGCGATGTCGTCAGCGCCTGTTGTTACTGGAACGGGCAGGTTCCCTGGTGGCGCGAACGCCAGCCGGACTGGAGCGACATGGAGTACATGGTGCGCGACTGGGTGAACTGGACCTGGCTGTCGGGCGACCACATAGTCGAACAGCACGTGCACAACCTGGATGCGGTCAGCTGGTACCTGGGCGACGCCCATCCGGAAAAGGCGGTCGGTTTCGGCGGCCGCTGGCGGCGTCCCAGCGGGGACCAGTACGACTTCTTCAGCATCGATTTCACGTTCGAGAACGATGTGCACGTTCACAGCATGTGCCGGCAGATCGCCGGTTGTGCCAACAACGTCTCGGAATTCGTGCGCGGCACGAAGGGCTACACCAACTGCATCGACAAGATCTGGCAGACCGACGGCACGCTGTCGTGGGAGTATCCCTACGAGTTGAACGAGGAAGGAGAGAAGGCCCGGCCGCGGCCCTATCGGCAGGAGCACGTCGATCTGGTGACCGCGATCCGCACCGACACGCCGGTCAACGAGGCGGAGCGGACGGCGGTGTCCACCCTGATCGCGATCATGGGGCGGATCTCGTGCTACACCGGCCAGGAAGTGACCTGGGAAGAGATGATGGAATCCGGCCTAAGGCTGGGGCCCGAGCAGGTAGTCCTGGGCCCCTCCGACATTGTGCGGGGTGTGGTCCCGGTCCCGGGAACGGCGTAGAGGCACGACCGTTGCGACCCCTTCACCGGCAGCCGCCTAGCGGGGCGAGTACGACCGACCCCGTATAGAGGAAGTGGAAATGAAGACAGTCACGACAGCAATGCTGGTACTCATACTCCTTACGCCGTTGCCGGTTTGCGGACAGCAAGAGAACCCTACCCCGAGTGTAAGCCTGCACCTGGCAGCCCTTCAAGGGAATGTTGAAGCCGTTCGCCAGCACATTGAGGCTGGTTCAGACCTGAATGAAAAGGATATGTGGGGGTCTACACCTCTGATCATTGCAGCGACATTCGGCAAGACTGAGGTGGCCCGGGCGTTGATTGAGGCCGGGGCTGATCTGAACGTTACCAACAACGATGGGGCGACCGCGCTTCACGCCGCCGCTTTCCTTTGCCATACAGAGATCGTCAAGGACCTGCTGGGCAACGGTGCGAACAAGTACGTGAGGAACAACTTCGGGAACACTGCTTTGGAATCCGTTGAAGCTCCCTTCGAGGATGTCAAAGACATCTACGACGGCTTCGGGCAGGCCCTGGGGCCGCTGGGATTGGAACTGGACTACGAGCAGATCAGAGCGACTCGTCCCAAGATTGTGGAGATGCTGCGCCCGCGGACGGAGGAGTTGGAAGCGGTTGATTACACACCGCTGCCTGGGGATGACTGGAAGGTGTCGACGCCCCCAGAACAAGGGCTGGATCCGACGCTGGTGGCGGCGATGTATCTCGATGCGACCGGATTATCGACCCTCTATGGGCTGCTGGTCATCAAGAACGGCCATCTGATCGCCGAAGGGTACTTCAATGAAGGTTCGGTTGATCAACTGTCCGGCCGGCAATCGGCCACGAAGAGTTTTACCTCGGCAACGGTTGGGGTTGCGCTGGATCGAGGCTGTCTGTCCAGCGTGGATCAGAAGATGATGGACTTCTTCCCGGAGTTCGCCGGACAGATCGATGATCCGAGGAAAGAGCAGATCACGATCCGGGATCTGTTGCAGATGCGCGCCGGATACCCCGATGGGGAATTCATGCGTCAGTATTTCGATAGTCTCTTCTTCACCGACAACTGGCACTGGCTTCCTCACCTGGTCGACTTCCCACTGGTGAGCGATCCGGGAACCGAGTTCGGGTACAGCAACCTGACGTCCCATCTCCTTGCGATCATCGTGGCAAGGGCGTGTGACACCGATCTCGAATCGTACAGTCAGCAGCATCTCTTCTCGCCGATCGATGCGGAGGTTGGCGACTGGACCACCGATGCGGATAACTACAACTGGGGCTGGGGGGAGATCTACGTCACCGCACGTGATATGGCCAAGTTCGGCTTGCTGTATCTCAACGACGGTGAATACGAAGGGAAACGGGTGCTTTCAGCCGACTGGGTAGAGGAATCGCTGCAACGGTACTCGGAGGGCATCGATCGCTCTGGGGATGGAAACAGCAAACTTGGCCGGTACTTCAGCGACCTCGGGTATGGCTATCAGTGGTGGTCCGCCAGGGTAGGCGAGCACCATTTCGACTACGCGGCGGGACATGGCGGCAACCTGATTGTCCTGTTGGATGAGCTCGACATGATCATTGTCACTGCCGCGGATCCATTGTACGAGCTACCGGTGGAGGAAGGATGGCAGTTCGAAGGGGCGATCGTCGATCTGGTGGGCAAATTCATCAAATCCTTACCGAGGAGGTGACGAGCAGGCCAGGGTGACGTTCCGGCCGGCTCCTTTTCCGGATTCACACATTTCCACTGCGGGTACGCCTCGTTGGTCGAGATCGAGACTCCCCATCCGCCCATCACAGAGTTATCATCCGCATCCATGGACAGAAAGATGATTCTCGCGGCCCTGCCGCTCGGTCTGATGACCGCCATGCCGGCGCGCGCCCAGGACTCTTCCCCGGGGATGGGAGACAGCGCCTACGTGGCAGGCGAATACCGCGTGTTCACTGGGTCCGGCAAGCCTGCTTCGATCGACGACATCGTCGCCGAGATGGAGCGGGTCCAGGTCGTCTTCATCGGCGAGTCGCACGATGACCCGACCGGCCACATGCTCGAGGCCGAGCTGCTCGAGCGGGCGTACGAAGCTTACGGAGCCCCGAGTTCGAACGACGAGTCGCCCCGCGCGGTGGCGCTATCGCTCGAGTTCTTTCAGCGTGACGTGCAGCCGATCCTCGACGAGTACTTGGCCGGCCTGATCACGGAGAAGGCGTTCCGGGCCGACAGTCGGCCGTGGCCCAGATACGAGACCGACTACCGGCCCCTGATCGAGTTCTCGAAGGAGAACAGTTTGGCGGTGATCGCGGCGAACGCCCCGCGGCGGTACACGACGCGGGTTACGATGAGCGGGCGCGAGTCGCTGAACGACCTGAGCCCCGAGGCCCTGGCGACCCTCGCCCCGCTTCCGTACGGACAGCCCTCGGACGAGTACCGCGACCAGTGGGTCCAAGTCATCTCGGAGGTGATGCAGGAAGAGGGTATGAAGTGCGGCCTGCCGATCCCCGAGCCCGAGGAAGGGGAAGAGGCGGTGCAGCCCCGAGCCCCCGTCGGATCACACAGCAATATGGGGAACCAGCTGCACAGCCAGGTTCTGTGGGACGCGACGATGGCCTACTGGATCTCGGAGTACCTGGCGCAGCAGCCGGACGGCCTCGTGCTGCACATGGTGGGCGGGTTTCACGTCGAGCGCGGCACCGGTACTCCAGAGCACCTCGAGGCCTACCGTCCCGGCACCTCGCGCCTGATCGTCGCCATGCGGCCGGTGGAGGACATCGACACCTTCGAGCCCGCCCCCAATGGCGAGTGGGGCGACTATGTCATCCAGACGGACAAGTCCCGGACGCTCGAGGAGATCGAGTGCCGGGAGTACCTGGCCGAGCTGGAAGCGCAGTAGAACACCGCCAGGTCCACTGCGTGAGGAGGCCGTCGGGCTACCTTTCCCAGGAGGTTGCCGAATGCACAAACTTGCCGATCCTCTTTCTAGACCTTACGTCCTCGTTGGTCTGGCCCTCTGGATAGCGGCGAGTGGTCTTGCAACCCCCTCACCGGCAGCCGCCCAGCGGGGCGAGTACGACTATGTGGAGGAGGCCGATCCACTGGTCCGCCAGAAGCTCGAGGATTGGCAGGACGCGAAGCTCGGGTTACTGATGCACTGGGGGCCGTACAGTCAGTGGGGGATCGTCGACTCGTGGTCGCTCTGCTCGGAGGACGAGCCGTGGTGCCGGCGGTCGATGGAGGATTACGGCGAGTACAAGAAGGCCTACGAGAACCTGCAGACGACGTTCAATCCCAC
>JBDHHL010000192.1:0-7951 GCA_039589375.1 Gemmatimonadota bacterium
GCGGCCATCGACGGTTCGGGCGTGTACAGAGGGCTATATCACGTCCTCGGCGGATGTCTCTCGCCGTTGGACGGCGTCGGCCCCGATGAACTGAACATGGATTCGCTGCTCGCCCGATTGAGCGACGATGTCGGCGAAGTCATCGTGGCGACGAATCCGAGCGTGGAGGGCGAGGCCACCGCCACGTACCTGCACAAGATGCTCGCGCCGCGTGGAGTCAGCGTGACACGTCTCGCGAGGGGCCTGCCGGTGGGTGGGGACCTTGAGTATGCGGACGGCGTGACCATCGCCCAGGCGCTGTCCGGGCGACGGGGTATGTAAGGGGGCGGTGAACTAGATGAAGGAGGCGATCGCCACGAACAGACTGCTACGGACTGTCGGGTTGACGCTGGCGGGCACGGCGGCGGTCAGTGTGCTTGGAGTTCTGTTGGTCCGTGACCAGGTCCACCGGCATCGTCGCGATCTGTTCAGCCCGAGGCCTTTGCGTCGCCTTGCGGCTCTCACTTACATCGGCAAGCATCCGGACATCGAGAACGCGAACCTGCTGCGGGACTTCCTCGGTTGGGAGAGGGAGCCGATGTTGCGCCGGAGAGCATCCGCGATCCTCGAGCGGATGGAACGGTCATTGAGCGCCGGGTCGGAGAAGGCCGCTCAAGCGAACGGAAACGAAGAAGCGAACGAATGACGCTTGCCGGAGCACCGAGTTGGTCTTTCGGGCCCAGCGACTCCGAGCGCATCGAGCAGATACTCGGGAGTCTGCTGTATGAGTCGAACGCGAACTGCGCGCTCTTGGTCGATCGGACCGGCCAGCTCGTGACCACCGTGGGTGAGCAGCCCAATTTTGACTCGGCGGCGTTCGCCAGCCTCACCGCCGCCGACTTCTCCGCGAACGATCAGCTCGCTTCGTTGATCGGTGAAGAAGAGTTCAGCTCGCTGTTCCATCAGGGCCGTAACGAGTCGATGTACCTAGCCGATGTCGGCAAGAGGTTGATATTGGTGGTGCTGTTCAGCCATCAGACGACGTTGGGCTTGGTACGACTCAAGATCAAAGACGCCGTCATCAAGCTGAATTCGGTCTTCGATGACGTGTTCGGGAGAACCGCGGAACGGGAGACCCCCACTCTCGAGAGGGGTTTTGTTGACGAAGCCGAAGATGAAATCGATCGACTGTTCCGGGAATAGGGGATCTCGACCATGTCGATGATCAACTACGCTTCCCGCGAGATCAACTGCAAGATCGTCTACTACGGTCCGGGGCTCGGCGGAAAGACCACGAATCTGGAGTACATCTATAACAAGGTCTCGCCGAACACTCGAGGAAAGCTGATCAGTCTGGCAACAGAGACTGAACGGACACTCTTCTTCGATTTCTTACCTGTCGACCTGGGCACGATCCGCGGCTTCAAGACGCGCTTCCACCTGTATACGGTTCCGGGACAGGTCTACTACAACGCCAGCCGCAAGCTCATTCTAAAGGGCGTGGATGGCGTTGTTTTCGTCGCCGACAGCCAGGTCGAGCGGCTCGACGCCAATATCGAGTCCATGCACAATCTGTACGAGAATCTGGCTGAGTACGGCTACGACTTGCGCCAGATCCCGTTCGTAATCCAGTACAACAAGCGCGATCTACCCAGCGTCTCGCCGTTCGATGAATTGGAGCGCCATCTCAACCCTGACGCCGTGCCCGCTTATGAAGGCGTGGCGACGACGGGTCTGGGTGTGTTCGATACGCTCAAGGCCGTAGCGAAGCTGGTGATCAAAAGCCTCGGCTGAGCGGGGGCTATCCGGTGAACCTGCCGAATGCAATTACGGTCGCGCGGATTTTCGCAGCGCCCGTAATCTTCTTTCTGATTTTGGGCGGTGGCTTCGGCCAACTCCTGCTGGCGTTCGTTCTCTTCGTCACCGCTGCCGTCTCGGATCTTTGGGACGGATATCTCGCGCGCCGACGCGGTCAGATCACCGACTTCGGAAAGCTGGCCGACCCGATCGCCGATAAGCTTCTCGTCGTCAGTACCTTCGTTCCCTTCTATGTCGTGTCGTTACGCGAAGGGGCCGCGACCGACCTCGCCGTCGTGCCATGGTGGGGAACGCTACCCCTGTGGGTCTTGCTCGTAGTGCTGGGACGCGAGTTCCTGATTACCGTGTTCCGTGGATTCGCCAAGCAGAAGGGCGTAGTGATCCCCGCGGGCAGGGAAGGTAAGTACAAGGCGCTGATCCAGAACCTGTTCATCGGCGGCGAGATTCTCTGGCTGGCCCTCCGCACACGGGCCATAGAGCGTGCCTGGGATAGCGCGTTCTGGTCGTTCTGGAAGGTCTTCCCCCACGGTTTCTTCGTGGCGGTCACGCTGGCGGCCGCCGTCCTACTGACGCTCTATTCGCTTCTCGTGTATTTCTGGCAGTATCGCTCACTCGTTCGCTCGGATTCCGGATGAGGCGGGCCCTCGATGCCATCGAAATCGTCGCCGTGGGTGACGAGCTGCTGAGTGGCGCCACCATCGACTCGAACGGGGCACGCATCGGCAGGGAGCTGGAGCCGCTGGGCCTCAGGGTCGTGCGCAAGACAACCGTCGGCGACGAAGCGGCCGCCATCATTGCCGCAGTAGGCTCCGCGCTCGAACGAACCGGCGCAGTGATCACGACAGGAGGGCTGGGCCCGACACCGGACGACGTCACCAAGGAGGCCGTAGCCGAGGCACTCGGCCGAGAGCTGGAGTTCCGCGAGGACCTGTGGCAGCGCCTGTTGCAGCGCTGGGCTCATCGTGGCCGGATACCGCAGACGAACCGGAAGCAGGCTGAGGTTCCCGCGGGAGCGGAGGCGTTTCCCAATCCACGCGGGACAGCCCCCGGCCTCGTCGTCGATGACCAGCAGAAGGGGCTGTGCATCCTTTTGCCGGGCCCGCCAGACGAGCTGGAACATCTTCTGGCTAACAGTGTCGTTCCCTATCTCGCGGGACGGACGAAGCCCGACGCTCGGAGACCCTACCGCCGTTTCCTGCGGACGGCGGGCATAGCGGAATCGGCCATCGCCGAGAAGGTCAGCGCCCGGCTGGACGACCTTCCTGTCGATGTGGCCTTCTTGCCTGAGTTCGACGGCAATGACATCCGGCTGACCGGCTGGGCGACCGACGAAGACGAGATCGCTTCGGTTTTGCAGGAGGCAGTCGCGCGGCTCCAGCGCATCCTGGGGGACCACATCTACGGGGAAGGGGACATCGAACTTGCCGATGTGGTCGGCCAGTTGCTGCGCGGACGCGGGCTGAAAGTGGCGGTGGCCGAGAGTTGCACGGCGGGGCTAATCGCCAAGCGGCTTACGGATCGCTCCGGCTCGTCCGACTACTTCTGGGGTGGGGCCGTCGTCTACGATGACCTGGCCAAAGTCGGATTGCTCGGCGTGGAGAAAGAGACGATTCTTCAGCACGGCGCGGTGTCGGAAGAGACCGCGCGCGAGATGGTCGAAGCGATCTGTCGTCGCTCGGGCGTCGAGGCGGGCATAGCCGTTACGGGCATCGCGGGTCCCACGGGCGGGACCGAGGAGAAGCCGGTGGGGACCGTTTGGCTGGCCGTGCGGCTCTGGGACAAGACCGTAGCCGCCCACAGATACTATCCGGGCGAGCGTGACATTGTACGCGCGCGGGCTGCCCAGGGCGCTCTGGATCTGCTGCGTAGAACCCTAATGCAGGAGCTGAGGTGAGAGGTTCCCACGGATATTTCAGCGGTGCCGGCGGTATCCGCCTTCACTATCGCTGCTGGGAGGTGGTGACACCCCGGGCCGTGGTCATCGTGGCTCACGGACTCGGCGAGCACTCGGGGCGCTATGAGCGATTGGCTCACGATTTCGCGCGCGCCGGTCTGAGCACCTTTGCCCTCGATCACCGCGGTCACGGTCGATCGGATGGCCGCCGTGGACATGCTCGCCGGTTCGTCCGCTACGTTCACGATCTGGAGCGCTTCAGGCGAAAGGCCACGGGAAACATCGGACCGGATGTGCCGCTGATCTTTCTCGGCCACTCCCTGGGTGGGCTCATCCTGATCCGCTATCTGCAAGAGTATCCAGGTGTTCCGGCGCGGGGCGCCGTCTTCTCCGCGCCGCTGCTCGGGATGATGATGGAGGTTCCCCAGTGGAAGGATGTCCTGGCCGATATCCTCTTCTACACCGTTCCGGCGCTTCCGATGAGCACCGGCCTACCGCCGGAGTACTTGAGCCACGATCCCGAGGTGGTCGATGCGTACGTGCGTGACCAGCTCGTGCACGATCGCATCACGCCTCGCACCTACGGCGAGATCGAGCGGGAGATCAAGCTAGCCTTCCAGAAGGCGGATCGGCTGCAAATGCCCATGCTCTTCCTCGTGCCCAGCGACGACAGGATCGTGAGGGCGGACCTGATGCAGGAATTCGCGGCCACGCTGCGTGAGTCGAAGAACGTTCGCGTGGAGACGTTCCCCGGCTTCTACCACGAGGTGCTGAACGAGACCGCACGCTCCAGCGTTGTGGCCGACCTGCTCGGCTGGATCGAGCGTCGCATTCCAGCGCACGTTCCGTCGCCGGAAAGCGGCGACGGGACCGAGTAACGGCCCGCAGCTGAGGGGTTGACGACTGGTGCCAAAGCTGTGACTCATATGGGGCATACGTAGTAGCAACTGAGAGAGTGACATGAGTCCGAGAAGAAAGAGCAAGAAGGTGGAAGAGAAAATAGAAAACCGAGGGGCTGAGCCAGCGCCCGAAACCGAATTCGCAACGCAGGAGCCCGGCGAGCCTGCCGATGCCGTCGAACTGAAGGATGCCGAACAGGAGACGGTCGCTCCACCTCCGGAACAAGTGATCGAGACATTGAGCAACGAACTCGAAGAACTCGAGGACCGGCATCTCCGACTGGTGGCGGAATACGACAATTTCCGCAAGCGCACGGTCAGAGAGCGCATCCAACAGACAGAACGAGCGCAAGCCGATCTGGTGAGGAGTCTGCTGGAGTCGTTGGACGATCTGGCTCGCGTATCGGAGCATGGCTCCGCCGATCATGACGCGACGGCGATACTCGAGGGCATCCAGCTAGTCGAGACCAAGCTCCTGCGCGCGCTCGAGCAAGCTGGCATGAAGCACATCGAGGCCGTCGGCAAGACGTTCAATCCCGAGGTGCACGACGCGCTGGTCGCCGTCTCGACCGACGAGCCGGACGAAGACGATGTGATCGCGCACGAGATCGGTAAGGGATACTCGTTCAAGGGCATTCTACTGAGGCCTTCGCTGGTCCAGGTGATGAAGTACCAACCGGAGGCGGCGTCCGATGGTAGCGAGGTCGGCGAACGAGAGGACGAATCCTGACGTATGCCGGGCGCAACCACGAAAGACTACTATCAGATTCTGGGCGTTTCGGAGAGCGCGGAGTCGGACGCGATCAAGAAGGCATATCGCAAGCTAGCAAAGCAGTACCATCCCGACGCTAACCCGGATAATCCGAGCGCGTCCGAGCGCTTCAAGGAAGTTTCCGAGGCCTACTCGGTCCTGTCCGATTCTGAGAAGCGCAAGCAGTACGATCGCATGCGGCGCTTCACGCCGTTCGAGGAGTTCGCTACATCCGTTGGTGACGAGCAGCGCGGCAAGGGCTTCTCGTTCGATGACCTCGGCGGCATCGGCGACATCTTCAGCTCCATCTTCGATTTCGGGCGCGGTCGCAAGCGCCAGGCGGCCCAGAAAGGCCGCGATGTCGAGCACACGGTCGACGTCCTGTTCGAGACGGCCGCCCGCGGCGGCAGCATCACCATCGATGTCCCGGTCACCGAAGAGTGCGCGACCTGCGACGGCAGTGGGGCGCGTCCTGGCACGACCACGACGCGCTGTCCCGAGTGCGAAGGAACGGGGCACCGGAGCCTGGGGCAGGGCGATTTCGCCATCAACCGCCCTTGTCCTGCCTGTTTTGGGCGCGGCGAGATTGCCACCGATCCGTGCCCGAGCTGCGGTGGGACCAGCCAGGTGACGTCGCAGCGCCGTGTGAACTTGCGGGTGCCAGCCGGCGCCGAGACGGGCTCACGGGTGCGGATGTCGGGGATGGGCGAGCGAGGCCCGGGCGGCGGGCCGCCCGGTGACCTGATCATCAAGTTCGATGTGAAGAAGGATCGCTTCTTCCGACGGCGGGGCTTGGACATCTACTGCACCGTTCCGATCAACATCGCTCAGGCGACGCTCGGCTCGAAGCTGCGGGTCAGAACGGTTAGCGGCAAGCGCGTGGTGTTACGCGTCCCACCAGGAACCAGCAGCGGCACCAAGTTCCGGCTGCCCAAGATGGGGATCGAGAAAGACGGACGTCTGGGCGATCAATACGTCGAGGTGAAGGTCACGGTCCCGGGCAAGTTGGACGAGCGGGGTAAAGAGCTGATGAAGGAGATCGCGGAACTGGAAGGTATCAAGTACTAGAGCACCTTCAGGTCTCTTCCGCCGCTCACGATCCGCCCACCACCCAGCAGTTCGTCGCCTTTGTAGATCGCCGCAGACTGGCCCGGCGTGACGGCGCGGTGCTCTTCGTAAAGGCGAAGCACGGTCCGCTGGTCATCTCGCGATTCGACCTGGCCGGCCACATCACGGCCGCGGTGGCGAACCTGGACGCTGACCTCGTCGGCCGCCTCGGGTGGGTCGCCGATCCAGTTCTGGTCACCGATTGCGACCAGCTTCGCCTCCAGCTCGGAAGCCGGTCCTATGACGACGGTTCGGGCGTCGGGGTCGATCCTCACGACATACATCGGCTCGGCGAAACCGCCGGGCAATCCCTTCCGTTGCCCCACCGTGTAGCGGCAGTAGCCCGCGTGCCTGCCGACGTCTTGGCCGTCGAGCGTGATTACTGGCCCGGGCTCGAAGGCCGGGTGGTCACCGGCCAGCCGGGTGGCGAGGAAACCGGAATAGTCGCCGTCCGGGACGAAGCAGATATCGTAGCTTTCGGGCTTGTCCGCCGTCTCGAGTCCGAGTTCTCGAGCTCGGCGTCGGACCTCCGGCTTCGTGAGGTTGCCGATTGGCAGCTCCAGCCGGTCCAGCACCTCGCGGTCGATTCCCCAAAGGAAGTACGTCTGGTCCTTCGAGCGGTCGACGGCGCGATACAGGCGAGTGACGCCGTCGGAGCGCTCGACCCGCGCGTAGTGCCCGGTTGCGATGCGATCGCAGCCCAGCATCCTCGCCCGCCGCAGTAGATCACGGAACTTCGTGTGAGAGTTGCAACGAACGCATGGGTTTGGCGTACGCCCGACGGAGTACTCCGCTACGAAGTCCTCGATAACATCTCGCGTGAACTCGTCCTCCAGGTCGAACACGTAGTGCGGGATGCCGAGCTTGTGGGCCACGGCGCGGGCGTCCGCGATCCCCTCCAGTCCGCAACACGTCTTGGAGGAACCGGGAATCTCGCTGTAGCAGAACGTCTTGATGGTCGCGCCGATCGCGTCGTCGCCGCGCTCGCTCAGCATAGCGGCGGCGAGCGATGAGTCGACACCGCCGCTCATGGCGACCAGTACCCTCGTTGCGTTGGCGTTCGTGCTCGACACTTGCGACGACCTGCGAGAAGAGGAAGAGAGAGCCCCTCAGGACCCGGCCGCGAACTCGCGCACCCGAGCGACTATCCTGGGGAAGACCTCCAAGACGTACTCGATTTCTTCGGCCTGTGTTCCCCAGCCGAGGCTGAAGCGGATCGTGTTTTGCGCGAGGTCACCCTGGCTGCCCATAGCGACCATGACGTGCGAGGGCTCGACGCTGCCCGTGGTGCAGGCCGACCCGGACGAGACGCAGATGCCTTCCAGGTCGAGGGCCGTGAGCGTTCCCTCGATGTCGGTGGCGGGTATCGAGACGTTCAGGACGCTCGGTAAGCGTTGCGGGGCGTCGCCGCCGTTCACGACGAGCCCTGGCACGGCCTCGCGCAGACCGTTCTGCAGCCGGTCCCTCAGCATGCTCAACCGCTTCGGTTCCGTCGCTAGTTCG
>JBDHHL010000193.1:0-7944 GCA_039589375.1 Gemmatimonadota bacterium
CCGAGCGCTGGCCCGAGACGCCGGCGTCATCATCTTCGACGAGCCTACCAGCGCCCTGAGCGAGCACGAGGTCGACTCGCTGTTCGAGCGGATCGTCGAGCTGCGCCGCCGAGGCCGCGGCATCGTCTACATCACGCACAAGATCGAGGAGATCTATCGCCTGGCCGACCGAATCACGGTGCTGCGCGACGGCGCCCTAGTGGGTACGGCCGCGGCGAACGAACTCCCACCCAAAGACCTCGTGAAATGGATGGTGGGTCGAGAGCTCGGCGTACGAAGCGAAGCGCGAGAGGATCTCGCCGCCGAGCCCGCCCTGGAAGTCGAAGACCTGCGTGTGGCGCACCCGACCATCAAGGCGCGCTCCGTGGTCGAGGGAGTCTCGTTCACGCTGCGGCGGGGCGAGATCCTCGGGCTCGCCGGACTGCAGGGCTCGGGGACGAGCGAGGTGCTGCACGCACTGTTCGGCGCGCTGGGGCGGCGCGTCTCCGGTCGGACTCGGCTATGTGGGGAACCGTTTCCGATGCGCGCACCCCGCGAGTCGGTCGAGCGGGGCGTCGTGCTGTTGACCAACGATCGCAAGTCGCTCGGCCTGGCGCCGGAGCTGAACGTGACCCACAGCGTCAGCCTAGCCGGCCTACCGCGGTTCTGTAATCGCGGCGGATGGGTTCGCAGAGAACAGGAGCGCGAGGCGGTTCAAGAGATGACCGACGGATTCCGGCTGAGCGCGCCCTCATTCGAGGCTCCGGTACGCGCCCTGTCGGGTGGCAACCAACAGAAGGTGTACCTGGCGCGCTGCCTCTTGCCGCAACCGCGTGTCTTGCTGCTCGACGAGCCGACGCGCGGCATCGACGTCGGTGCCAAGGCCGACATCTACGACCTGATGCGAGGGTGGGTCGAGCAGGGCATCGCGATCCTGCTGATCACCTCGGAGATGGACGAACTGCTCGCGCTCGGCGACCGCCTACTGGTCATGCATCGGGGCCGCGTCGCCGCCGAGTATTCGCGCGAGACGGCCTCCAAGGATGCTGTCATGGCCGCGGCCATGGGGCTGACCGGAAGTCCTGAACGCGGAGGTGCCATCTGAGCACGGCATGGCGCGTGAAGTTACTGGGTTGGTGGACCACGCCGGTCGCGCGGGCGCTTCTGGCCCTGCTGCTGATGATCGCCATCGGCAGCATCTTCAGCGCCGACGGAGCCTTCTTCCGGTGGAGCGTCCACCGCGACATGCTGCGCCAAGTGTCGGTCCACGGGATGCTGGCCTGTGGGATGACGGTGGTGATCATCACCGCCGGCATCGACCTCTCGGTCAGCAGCCTGCTGGCGCTGGCGGCGGTATCGTTCGCCTGGCTGACGCTGCCGCAGGGCTGGCCTGCCGTCTTCGCTATCCCGCTGGTGTTGGCGTTCGGTACGGCGCTCGGCTCGGTCTCCGGCGCGCTGGTCGCCCGCATGCGAATCCAGCCTTTCATCGTCACGCTGGCGATGATGGTCTTCGCGCGAGGCCTGGCGAAGGTGGTCTCCGGAGGTAGGAAGATCACGAACTACGTGACGGAGCCTGACGGCAGTACGCACCTGGTCGACCTCCCGCGCATCTTCGGCGTCATCGATAGCAAGGTGCTGGGCGGCAACCTGTCGATCGTCACGATCATCTTTCTGCTCTGCGTCCTGGTGACGTGGATCGTCCTGTCACGGCTGCGACTGGGCCGCTACATCTACGCGGTGGGTGGAAACGAAGAGGCGGCCCGCCTCTCGGGTGTCCCGGTACGCCGCACGCTGATCACGGCCTACGCCCTCTCGGGACTGTTCGCGGCGGTCGCAGGGATCTGCCAGGCCGCCCAAGAGACCCACGGCGATCCCGAGACCGGAATGGCGTACGAGCTCGACGCCATCGCCATGGTGGTCATCGGCGGCACCACGTTGGCCGGCGGCAAAGGCAGCGTCGTCCTGACGTTGATCGGTGTGCTGACGATCGGATACCTGCAGAAGATCCTCTCGCTCAACGCCGCGCCCGAGGCGACACGCCTTATGCTGACGGGCGCGATCATTATCTGCGCCGTGCTGTTCCAGCGCGGGAAACGGTAGGGCCGGGAGCCGCGGCTGTTAGAGGAGGTAGAAGGTGAGAACGACCCGGGACGTTTGCATACTCGCTTTGATGCCGCTGCTGATTCTGGCTGCCGGCTGCGGTCCGGCTGATAGGCCCGGAGAGGCGGTGACCACGGGCAGCCTGTACGAGGAGATGATCGACCTGGTCGGGCTGACGAAGTTCCCCGAGCCCGCCTACCGAACGATTCAGTTTTCCTCGTATGACCGCCGCAGCGTCCTACCCGGGGGGCCGGGCTGGTTCGCCAACTCGGACGGATTCGGCAAAGAACCGGTACCCGGGTTCGAGGCCGTGCTGCAAGAGCCAGACGAAGAGGGCATAGGCGAGTACCTGATGGCCGACGTCGAAGGCCCTGGCGCACTGGTCCGACTATGGACCGCCGCGATCGACGGGACCGTGAGACTCTGGCTGGACGGAGCGAGAGAACCCGTCTATGACGGACCGGCCAACGACTTCTTCCAGAAGCCGCTGGATGGCTTCCCGCAGGCCGCGGATCTCGATCGCGCCAATCTGGAGCGGACCCTCTATCAGCGGGACGCGGTCTACGCGCCGATTCCCTTCGCCCGCCGGCTACGGCTGGTCTGGGCCGGCGACCTGGAGCACATCCACTTCTATCAGTTGGAGGTCCGCAAGTACGAGCCCGGCACGCGCGTGGTGACGTTCAGCCCGGAAGATCTAGCGACCTACCGGGAGACCATCGACCGGATCACGGCTGCCCTGGCCGATCCGGACGCCAACCTGCCTCTCATGTCTCAGACCGCTGCTACGGCCATCGCCGTCGAGTTGCAGCCCGGAGAGTCGGATGATGTCCTGACGCTCGAGGGTCCGGCGGCGCTGGAAAGGCTGGAATTGAAGTTGGAGGCGCGGGAGATCGATCGGGCGCTGCGGCAGACCGTACTGCACATCTACAGCGACGAGTATCCGTGGGGGCAGGTCCAGTCGCCGCTGGGCGATTTCTTCGGGGCCGCTCCCGGGATCAATCCCTATCAGTCCCTGCCCTTCACCGTGTTGCCGGACGGGACGATGATATGTCGATTCGTGATGCCTTTCGAGCGGTCATTGAGGATCCGGCTGGAGAACCTGGGCGACCAGCCCGTCGTGGTGACCGGCTCCGCTCATCCGATGGCTTACGAGTGGGACGATGAACGCTCGATGCACTTCCGCGCCCGCTGGCGGGTCGATCACGAGTTGATCGCGGATCCGGCGGCGGTCCAGGACCTTCCGTTCCTGGTGGCCAACGGGCAGGGGGTGTACGTGGGTACCACGTCGATACTGCTCAACCCGAATCCCGTTCCGACCCCGTACGGCAACTGGTGGGGTGAAGGGGACGAGAAGGTTTTCGTCGACGACGAGCCGCGGCCCTCTCTTTTCGGGACGGGCTCGGAGGATTACTACAACTACTCCTGGTCGTCGCCCGATATCTTCGCGTTCCCCTACTGCGGCCAGCCCCACAACGACGGCCCCGGGAACCGGGGGTTCGTCACCAACTACCGCTGGCACGTGCTCGACCCGCTCCCCTTCAATCAGCGCATCGGCTTCTACATGGAGCTTTACAGCCACGAGCGCACTCCGGGGCTTTCCTACGCGCGGATTGGATACCATTACGCCCGCCCAGGCATAACCGACGACCACGTCGCCGTCATGCCCGGCGACCTGCATGAGTTGCGACTTCCAGAGGGATGGTTGCCGGCAGCGCGCATGGGCGCGCGTAACTCGGTCATATACCCGACCGAAGAGCTGGCGAGCCGGCGACTACCGTTCCAGTCGGGACGACTCTATGCCGGGGGACAGGTGGCGGTCTGGCGGCCCGAGCGGCCCGGGGATGCCCTAAGGTTGAGCGTGCCGGTGACCGCCGATGGGGAGTACCGCATCCACTTCGTCGCGCGCCTGGACGAGAACGGAGGTACGCTGCAGGTGAGGTGGGACGGCGAGCCAGCAGAATTGCGTACGGAAACATCGAGCGTCGATCTCTATCGGCCCCATAGCACCTTACTGCGCAACTACACACTTGGACGGCAACAGCTCGCGGCCGGCACCTACACCCTGGAGTTCGTGTTCGACGGCGCGCCCGAGCAAGTCGAGCGCCCGGAGTTCGGCATCGACTTCGTCTGGGTGCAGGAGATCAAGTAGGGGGCGGGGGGGGCGCGCTCCCCCTACTCCCACCTCAATGCTTCCGTAGCGTCCACCGCTGCGGCGCGCCGGGCCGGGATGTAACTGGCCAGGAGAACGGCTCCCATCAGGGCCGCGGCTACGCCGCCGTACGTCGGGAGGTCTACCGGGCTCACGCCGAACAGTAGCGTCGACATCAGGCGAGTGAGCCCAACTGCCACGCCCAACCCGATGGCGACCCCTGCCACACCCAGCATGCCTCCTTGGCGGACCACCATGCGGCGCACATCGGCCGGACGAGCCCCCAGGGCCAGGCGCACCCCCATCTCGCGGGTCCTCTGGGCCACGAGGTAAGAGAGCACTCCGTACACCCCCACGATCCCCAGTAGGAGCGAGACGGCAGCCGCAATGCCCAGCATGACCAGGGTGAAGGAGGTCCGGGCCATGGAGTTGGCGAGGATGTCTTCCAGGGTCAGGATCTCGGCTAGCGGCAGGTTGGGATTCACTCTCCATACGGCCTCCCGTACCTCGGGCAAGATGCTCGCGGGGTCCGGCCGGGAGGTGCGGATGGCATGGCGAAGGTCCCTCATCGTGAGGACACCCGTCCCCCACAATTCCTCCACGATCAACGGCCAATAGATCACGGTTGGTGCCGTCTCGCCCACGCCTGTGGTGTGGACGTTCTGCACGACTCCCACGATCTCGCACCAGTGGGTGTCGGGGGCCGTGCGGAATCGTCTTCCAATGGCCTCTGCGGGTTGCTCCCAGAACTCCCGCGCGAAGTTTTCGGTAACCACGGCGACGGGCCGCCGCTCGTACACGTCCACCCACTCGATAGTGCGGCCGGCAAGGATCGGGTTCTCCAGCATGGCGAAGTACCCTGGCGTGATCCAATTGAAACGCCGTAGGACCGGAGCCTCTCCCAGCGGTTGCGGGAACCCGTCTACTTCCACGTCGTCCCAGGACGCCCACCCGTCCATGGCAACCGAGCCAGCGGCGCCGACGGATGTGACTCCCGGGATCCCAGCGATCCCCTCCAGGATCTGCTGATGGGTCCTGGCCGCGTCGTCGGCCGTCGGGGCGTCGGTCGACGGCACGGAGATGCGAAGGGTGAGGACTTCGCCCGGCCGTTGGAAGCCGGGCGGCACGTTCTTCAGTGCCTGGAACGTCCGGATCATGAGCCCCGAACCAACGAGCAAGACCACGACCATCGCCACCTGCGTGATGGCAAACACCGATCGCAATCGAACCCATCGCCGTCCGGAACCAGCTCCTCGTCCCCCTTCCTTGAGCGACTCCGCGAGTTCGCCTCTTCCGTACCGGAGGACCGGAATCGTACCGAATGCGAGCCCAGCCAGGACCGACACGCCGAGCGCGAACAGCAAGACAGCGGGGTTCAAGCCGATCTCTTCCAAGCGTGGCAGGTTGGGCGGAGCCATGTGCAAGAGCAGTTGATTCCCCCCGTAGGCCAGCACCAGACCCGCAGCGCCTCCCAGAATTCCGATGACCGTACTCTCCGTAATGAACTGCCGGGCCAGGCGTCCCCGTGAAGCACCTACGGCCGACCGCAGGGCCGCGTCACGCTGGCGGGTCTCGGCACGAACGAGAAAGAGGTTGGCCACGTTGGTACAGGCGACCAGGAGGACCAGGCCCACCGTCCCAAACACGATCCAGAGCGCCGTGCTCGCTCCTCCAACCACGTCCTCCTTCAGCGGGCGGACGAAGCTGCTGAACTCCCGTTCCCGCAACGTGCTCAAGGGCATCCCACCGAATTCCTCAGTGGCGAGAACCGTCATCCGGTCCAGGTCCAGGTTGGCTTGTTCCAATCCGACCCCGGGCCGCAGTCGGGCGATTCCCGGGAAGCTCCAGTTGCCGACACCGACCCAGTTGAACGCGAGCGGCAGATACAGATCCGGGGCGAGCCTGCCTAGGCGCAGTCCCCCGGGCATGACGCCGACGATCGTGGCCTCGTTCCCGTCGATGCGAATGGTTCGACCCACGACGGCGGGATCACTGCCGAACCTCCGAATCCAGTAGCCCTGAGACAGGATGACCGTGCTGGCGCTACCCTGAGCGCCGTCCGTCTCGTCGAAGAATCGGCCCAGGATCGGACTCACGCCGAGGACGGGGAAGAGCCCGTCGGTGACAAGGGCTGCCTCGACTTGCTCCGGCTGCGCGAGACCGGTGACGGTCACGGGACGTCTCTTCCATACACCGATGTCCTCGAGGGTGCGGGAGTGCTCCCGGAACGTGAGGTACAGAGCGGGCGAGAGCGGGGTCTCATCGACACCGATGGCCGGCATCGTGTGGTGCACGGCCACCAGACGGTCAGGCTCGTGAAATGGGAGCGGCTTGAGCACCACGCCGTTCAGTACGCCGAAGATGGCGGTGGTGCCGCCTATCCCCAGCGCGAGGGTGAGTATCGCCACCGTGGCAAAGGCCGGATTCCGCCGGAGCCCGCGGATGGTGTAGCGCGCATCCGCTTTTAGATCCTGGATCAGGCCGATTCCCCACGCCTCACGGGCTCTCTCCTTGTTGCGCAGCGCGGGGCCGAAGTTCCGCCGCGCTTGCCGCATGGCTTCCTCTTCCGTCATGCCACGCTGCGCGAGCTTCCGCGCCTCCATCTCCAGGTGAAACGCCACCTCGTCGTCCAGTTCCCGCTCCATCTTCCCCGGAGCAAGAGTGGCCCGGAGGCGGAAAGCCAGATTCGCTATCCAACGCATGGTATGGCTCCTGGTCTCGCCACGGTGCTCATCGGCAATGCCGTCAAGTCGTTGCCATGATTCGTCCCACGGCCATCGTCAGCCGCGTCCAGTGCTCGGCCTCGGTTCCTAACTGCTTTTCTCCCGCCCGGGTGAGGGCGTAGTAGCGGGCTCGCCGGTTGTTCTCCGTCACCCGCCACGAGGACTGGATCCACCCCTCCCGGGTCAGTTTGTGCAGGGAGGCGTACAGCGAGCCCTGGTTCACCTGCAGCTCGTCCTCAGAGATCTGCTGAATACGCTCGCTGATCCCCCACCCGTGCACGGGCTCGAGCGAGAGGACTTTCAGGATGAGCATGTCCAGGGTGCCCTTGATCATGTCCGGCTTCTTCTTGCCCATGAGCCTTTCTCTCGGTAATCAAGAGGTATCTACTCGATCAGACACAGCGAAGCGGGGAAAGGTTGCAGGGACCGTTTCGCGATCGTGTCGGGATCGTACCCGATGGCTATCTTTCCGAGTCAGCCTTCTCTAGACAGAACCGAGACCGACCGAATCGCAAAGGACTTCGAGACATGTCGCACCGCACGTTCGCTTTCTTCTTCCTAGGTACGCTCGCCGTTAGCGGCTGTGGCTCGGAATCGGGAGAACGGCACGCCGGTACGCCCGAGGATCCCTGGGTCATCGGCATGAGCCAGTGCAATCTGGGCGAACCCTGGCGCGTCCAGATGGACGCCGACGTCAGAGCCGCCGCCGCCCGCCACGACAACGTGAGGGTGATCTTCAAGGACGCCCAGAACAGCTCGCTGGTGCAACGGGCGCAAGTCGAGGAATTCGTGGAACAGGGCGTGGACCTGATCATCATCAGCCCCAAGGAGGCCGCGCCGTTGACGCGGCCGGTGGCCGAGGCCTACCAGCAGGGCGTGCCGGTGATCGTGCTCGATCGCGAGGTCCAGGGCGACCAGTACACCAGCTTCATCGGGGCCGACAACGTGCGAATCGGCCGCGAAGCTGGGAAGTGGATTCAGGAGATGCTGGGC
>JBDHHL010000194.1:0-7923 GCA_039589375.1 Gemmatimonadota bacterium
AGCGGCATCAGCGGTACGCCCGCGGCCGCTGCAGCGGCGGGCAGGCCGATCGCCCCCAAGAAGTTGCGACGCGTATACACGGCAGTCCCTCCTACCGATAGGGTATGATCCGATAACGGTCAGTTCGTTGCCGTTTCTTCCTCGCGCTGCTTGCGCGGCATCATCTCATCGCGCATGGCCAGCTGGTACACGGTCGCTGCCACAACCACGGCCGCTTGCTTCAGGTCATCGATCACCAGTCGCTCGTACCTGTCGGCAAACGCGTGGTGCGTGCGCGTGGAGTACTCGATGGGATCCTGGATGAAGTTGAATCCGGGAATCCCGACCGCGTCAAAGGCCAGGTGGTCGGTGCCTCCGGTGTTGCCGTGTTTCACGGCCACGACGCCGAGGTCGGTGAACGGCCAGAGGATCTGCTCGAAGACCGCGATCGCGGCTTCGTTGTTCTGATCCCAGATCCCGCGGACGCGACCAGTACCGTTATCGACGTTCACGTAAGCCGAGATCTGCGGCCACAGGTCCTGGTGGTTGTCCACCCAACCCCGCGAGCCCAGCAGGCCCTGTTCTTCTGCGCTCCACAGCGCGATGCGGACGGTGCGGCGCGGCCTCAGGTCGAGCGCCTTGAGAATCCGGACCGCCTCCATCATCACGATCACGCCGGCGGCGTTGTCGGTCGCGCCGGTCCCGGCGTACCACGAGTCGAGATGGCCGCCCAGCATCACGTACTCATCGGCCCTGTCGGTGCCGGGGATGTCGCCCAGCGTGTTGTAGGCCATGAGGTCGTCGTCGTAGAACTCGTTCTTGATTTCGACTTCCAGCTTGACCGGTACGCCGCGTTCTATGTTGCGCCAGATCTGGCCGTACTGTTCATGCGATATGACCAGGGCGGGCCCGGGGATCTCGTTCTCGGGGTTGCGTGCCGAGCTCATCCCGAAGACTCGCAGGTTGCCGTAGGTCCGCGATGACGGGTAGAGGACGCCGGCGACACGCTCGCCCTTCAAGAATTCGTTAATCGAGTCGCGCATGGCTCCCCGGCGACGCCATTGCGCCATGCGGCGGCGGCGCGCCTCGTCGTCCCGTTCCGGGACCGGTTCCGCGGGCGCGAATAGGTCGTCGAGCGATTGGCGTAGAGGCCGAGGATCGAACTCGGGCTCCATCACCTGGGGGCTCTGCATGAGCACGAACTTGCCCTTCAGCATTCCCTTGTACTGTTCTAAGTCGACCGTGCTGTCGGCGGCCACTATGGTCGCCGCGCCCTTAGCCGTGCCTCTGGTGCTCGCCGTCCAGGCGACCGGCAACGCGTTGAGGATCTGAACGTAGGGCTCGACGATGCGGCCGCTGAACGAGAGATTGTCCCAGCCACGCCCGAACTGGCCCCAGGGCTCCACCGTCACGTTCTGGAGTCCCCACTCGCCGAGCTTCTCAGCTGTCCAGTCGTTTGCCTCGAACATTGCCGGCGACCCGGTCAGCCGCGGCCCGATGACGTCGGTCAGGTAGCCGGCCAGGTACTCGATCTGCGAGCGTTCCAGGCCCTCCTCGCGGATAGCTCGGACCACGTCGAGGTCGACGCTCTCCTGTGCGATCTGGGCCGCTGCCGCAGGTATGGTGCCCAGCAGCCCCGTGGCCACCAGAACCAGCGTACGAGTCAGTGAACGCATGCGTGCCTCCGGAGTGAATCGGGGTAACAACTTGATCTCGAACGAGCCGTCATTGAGATACCGCGCCGTGACCGCCCGCGCAACACGTGAACTGTGAGCGGCATTGCGGTGTCATCGGCCACGGTGACCTCTCGGTCAGGGCGGCGTTGCGCTTCTGAAAACAAAACGGGCCGGCAACAGACGCCGGCCCGTTCGCTCGACCTCGGCTTCTCCGGCTACTCGCCGAGATAGGATATCTTGTAGATCCTTCCGGAACTGTCGTCCGTGACGAACAGGGAGCCTCTGGGTCCCTGAGCCAGCCCGCTCGGCCGGTGAGCCGCTCCTCTAGGGCTCTTGTCAGCACCGGCAAACCCGTCGGCGAAGACCCAGCTATCGATCGAAGGATTGTCGCCGTCGAAGGGCACGAAGACCACGTTGTAGCCGCCCTGCGGCATAGGAGCCCGGTTCCAAGAGCCGTGAAAGGCGATGAAGGCCCCGAGGCGATACTCGCTCGGGAACTGCGTTCCACTGTAGAACAGCAGCCCGTTGGGCGCCCAGTGGGCGGGGAAGGCCTCGATCGGCTCCTTCTTCTCGGTGCAACGGCCGCGCTCCAGGCCGTCGCCCCCGTATTCGGGCGCCAGGACCAGCAGGTCGATGGCCGGATCGTGGTAGCAGTAGGGCCAGCCGAAGTCGTCGCCCTCCTCGATCAGAACCAGCTCCTCTGACGGTTTGTCGGCGTTGTCGGCATCGCCGAACAGATCGGGCCAATTCGAGGAAAGTTGGTCGCGACCGTGTACCGCTCCGTAGAGAAAGCCGCTCAGCGGGTGCAGGGTCAGAGCCACCACGTTCCTCAGCCCCGTGGCGAACCGCGTACCGTCAGCCTGGGTTTGCCCGATGCGATTGGCGTCGAACCGCCAGATGCCGCCGCGGGTCTCTAGCTCGGGGCAAGGGTCCTGGCCGGACGAGCCGGCAGTACGGTCCTGCTGTTGGCACGCGTTGGAGGAGGTGCCGATGTTGACGAACAGGCTACCGTCGCGAGCGATGGCGATGGACTTGGCCCGGTGGCTGCCGGTCGCGGGGAGCCCGGAGACGATGGTCTCCGGCGACCCGGTCGGCTCGAGACTGCCGGTCCTGATCGGGTAGCGGAGGACCGCGTTGTCGGGGGCGAAGTAGAGGTAGTTGCCGTGCAGCGCGATCCCGGTGCCGCCGCTGTCGCCGAAGCGCCTCTGGGTATCGGCCTCTCCATCGCCGTCCAGGTCGCGTAGCGCCAAGACGCCGACCGGGTCCTCGTCGTTGCGCGAGCGTGCCAGCGCCACGAACACGTCGCCGTTCTTCGCGACGACCAGGTGCCGCGCGCGGCCGACGTTGTCGGCGAAGATCTGGACGCAGAACCCATCGGGAACCGTCAGGCCGGCGTTGTCAGCGGCGCACCTCACCCTCTGGGGTGCTGTGTCCGGATTGAACCGGTCGTTCTTCCCCGCTGCCACTGTGAAGGTCACCAGCAGCGCCGCGCAGCAGAGCGATCCGGCGATGGAAGAAGGACGCTCGAGATACATGGGGCCCTCTTTCGCGAGTCGGTCTTCGGCTTGAATGATGACGGCCATCTGTAGACGGCGGCCGCGCCAAACAGAAGCGGCGCGGCCTGCCCAAGTCAAGCCTCGGTCCCGCTAGGACGTGCCGGCCCGCTACCCGGGCTAGCGATGCACCGGGTAGGCCGGGCGGTTCACCTCGAGCGGTGGGTTGTCCACGATCATCTGCAGCACGGTCCTAATCGCCGTGCCGAGTTGCGGGTCACGGCCTTCCCACCAATCGGCGACCGTCGCCCGAACTTCGATGTCGGGCTCGACGCCGTAGTTCTCGATGTCCCACGAGCCGGCCGGATTGTAAGCGGCCCGGTTCGGTATGATGACCTGGCCGCCGTCGATAAGGCTCGGCACAAACACGTACGGGCCGATGCCGGCGCCCATGGTACGGGTCCCTATCACCCGCCCCGCGTTGCCGAGCTTGAACATGAACGCGAACGTCTCGGCCGCCGATGCGTTGACGTCGTTGATCAACAGCACCTTATTGGCCGGTACCGGGTTGGTCGGCACCGCCAGATCCGAACCGTGACGGAACGTGTAGTAGTAGAGCGGCGATCGTTTGAGCCATTCGATCAGCAGATCGGCCGTGATACCTCCCGGCGCAAACCGCTGGTCGATGATCAGGCCGCGCTTGTCCGAGTTCTGCAGCAACTGCTGGAAGACGGCTTCCAGGCCTCTGGAGCTGAAGTTCGGCACGTAGATGTAACCGAGAATCCCCTGCGATTCCTCCGTCACGGCGCGACGGTTCCGCTCGGCCCAAGCCCAGCGGCGTAGCGTGTTCTCGCCGGGTAGCGGCACCACGGTGTAGGTGCGCGCATCCTCGCCATCCAAGTTGTCTGCCACGGTGATCCTCGTCGGCGTCAGCGCCTTTCCCGCGAAGAACGAGTGGACGTTGGCTTGCGCCGTAATGCGAACGCCGTCGACGGCCATTAGGTAATCGCCGGGCTGCACGTAGACGCCGGGCTGATCTAGCGGCCCTTGCTGTAGCGGATTACCCAGGTTGTAGTGGCCCGACGGGTGGATGCGGGTGATCCGATACAGGCCCTGGTCGATCTCGTAGTCTGCGCCCAGCAAGCCGATGCGTCCGGGCTCGCCCGGCGGCGATGGAAGGTCGCCGCCAAGAAGCGCGAGGTGGCTGACCGAGATGTGTCCTAGGGCCTTGGCCATCAGCGCGTTGAGATCCTGGCGCCGCGTGATCGTCGGCAGGTAGGATTCGTAGTGGCTCGCTAGTTGGGGGATATTCTGTCCGTGATACGTCGGGTCGTAGAAATAGTCCTCCATCAGCCGCCAGGCTTCACGGTACATCTGCTGCCATTCGGCGGCCGGGTCGACCTCCAGCTCGATCGAGGCGAGATCGAGGCGACCGTCTTCGGGCCCGGACGGTTCGTCCCCCGAGACGATGAACCACTCGCTGCCCCGTCTGTATAGGACCTTGCTGCCATCGTAGCTCACAGCCAGGTCGTCCACGTTCTCTATCAGCCTTCGCAACTCGCGTGGCTGTGCCACGTCGTAGAGGTAGAGCGAACCCGTCGGAGTGCTGGCCGTGCTCAGGGACGGCGGCCACTCGTTCACCAGCACGTAGAGCACGCCGGGTTCCTTGGGGATGAGTCGTCCGTAGTCCTTCGCCGGCAATGGTACGGGGACAGTCCGGTCGGCCAAGCCCGCGACGCTGACGACCGTGGAACCGGGCTCCTGCTGGGGCTGCTGTCCGGCGGGCCTCGCACCGCGCCCTGGCGGCGGCTGCCGCTGAAGCTCGCCGCGGTTCCGAGGCGGTCCCGCTGCGCGGGGAGGTTGGGCGAGCGAATCGGCCGTTGGGTCGGGTTCGCCGACGATCGGGAAGACCGGAGCCGGGAAGCCCTCCCTGAGCACGACGACGTTCAGTCGGCGCGTCGCGAAGGGCCGGTAGATCTCCGCCGAGAGCACGTCCCAGCCGAACTCTCCGAGTGGCGCCGTGTTGCTACCGACGAAGTACAGGTATCTGCCGCTCTTGTCGAAGACGGGATGCTCTGCGTTCACGCTTCCGTCGGTGACCTGGATCTTGCGCCCGCGGACGGCCTGATACAGGTGGACAGCGCGTTGGCGATTGCCCTCGTAGCGCGAATAGGCCAGCCAGACGCCGTCGGGCGACCAGCTCGGCTGAAAACGGTCCTGGTACGAGTACTCCGAAGTCGTGACACGCCGCGCGCCCAGGGTCTCGACATCGGCCACCCACAGAGTCAACTCGCTGTCGGAGAAGGCTATCCGCTTGGAGTCGGGAGACCACACCAGCTCGCGGTAGAACCGCGGCTTCAACTCGACCGGGATCTTTCGCACGGGGCCCTCGCCGTCGGCCGGCCGCACCTGCAGTTGGTACTCGCCGGATTCGTCGGAGAAGTACGCGATCCACTGACCGTCGGGTGACGGGGCGGGGTAACGCTCCGCCGCACCGGAGCTGGCGGTCACGTTCTCGTAGGCGCCGGTCACCGGGTCGAAGCTCAACACCTCTCCACGCGCACCGAAGATTACCCTGCCACTTGCTGTGGAAAGGAAGCCCGATTCGATGAATCGATCGCCGCGTACGGTGCGCGGTTGCAGCTCGGAGATGTCGGGGTCGACCTCTACGTCTAGCGTCCAGGTCTCACGCGTGTCGGGTATCAGGATGCGGATGCGACCGTCCTGTACGAAAGCGACGACGTCGCCTCCCGCGGACGCCGACTCGACGCCATATCGCTCGTATTCCGTGAGCTGCTCGATAGCGCGCGTTTGCGGGTCGTAGCTATGGATGTTGAACGTCCCGGAGCGATCGGAGACGAAGTAGATCGTCTCGTCGATCCACATCGGCTCGCGATCGTTCGAGTCCTCACGGGGGATGAAGTCGATCTCCCCCGTCTGAGGCTGCACGATCGAGATCGGTGACGCCATCCCTCCGCGGTAGTAGAGCCACTCCGTGCCGAATAGCTCGCCGGGTAGGGCGAACGGCACGTAGGCGATCCGATCACCGGCTGGTGACAACGCGCCATCCCATGCACGCGGCAGGGAGACCGCGGCGGGGAATACCCCGTCTCTTGGAATGGTGTAGAGACGGAAGACGAGATCCGCGTCCCGATGGGACGTGAATAGGATCGTGTCACCCGTCGCGTTCCAGCCGCGAACGATGTCCGCCTCCGGATTGTACGTCAGCCGCTTGGGCTCGCTGCCCTCGGCATCGGTGACATATACGTCCCAATCGTCTGCCCCCCGGCGCGAGAACGCGATATGGGCGCCGTCCTCTGAAACTGCAGGGAAGTCGTCGTCCGCGGGCCCTGCCGTTAGACGCTCGGCGGGTCCTCCGTCTCTCGCGACCTTCCACAGGTCCCCGGCATATGAGAAGACCACGAACTGCTGGCTCACCGCTACGTGGCGGATCAGCAAGCGCGTCTCGTCGGTCTGCGCTTGGGCTGGCGAAGCGATGGCCAGCAACGCGCAAACCACGAGCGGCGGGAGTAATCTGGTCATGCAACTGCTCCTTGAGTGTTGGCGCCCTTTGAATATCGAACATCGAATATCGAACACCGAAAAACGAAGAATGTTCTTGGGTGTTGGACATTCGATGTTCAATATTGGCAATTCGAAGCTTGCCCTAAATTGGCGAATCAAAGCCTGCCCTACCAGCGGGTTCCGCTCTGAACTCTGGATAGGGTAGTACCGGTCAGCCGTCTCTAGGTTCGCTCAGCCTGCCCCGGCCTCCTGATGGTCCAGAGGCGAGGAGGCGCTCCGCGAAGTCCTGGCGCTCTTCGAGATCTTCTATGCGGTCGGTCAGGCGGCCTACGGCCTGGGTGAGCCGCGTGATGTCGTCGGGGCTGATCTGAGAGGCCTGGTGGCGCTCTTTCGCACGCAGCTCGAGGATGTTGCCGAGTCGTTTCATGAGCGGGCGCAGGATCAGGATTCCCGCTATGGATACCGTTACGGTGACTCCCATGATCAGCGGAAGCAGGTCATGCGGCGGCATCAGCGTCCCTCCATGTCATGCAACTGGGCTAGAAGGTGTCATCTCTGGGGGGACGGCTCTCGTCGTAGCGTCTCTGTGATTGCGGTCTCGGCCCGTCGCTCAGCTGAGCCTGGGCCTTCTGGCGCTCCAGCATCCGCTCTGTGAAGTCGACGCGGTCCTCGAGCCTGTCCATCCGGTCGACCAGCCGCTCCATCAGCTGCATCAGCCGCTGGATCTGGGGCTCGGGAACAGCCTTCTTCTCCGCGTGGGATCGCTCTATGAGCTTTCCGACTCGCGTCGTCAGCGGTCGAAAGATGAGCACCGCAGCGGCGCTGATGAACATCACGATCGGGATAACCTCACCGGGCATACTACGCTCCCAACATCGAGTGGGCTCTTGTCTGCTGTTGTCACGCTCCGCCGGGGCGGCCGCGGCGCTCGGCATCCAGACGGTCTGACAACGAGGGCGCTGACTCGCTCTTCCAGCCGGCGCTCTCGAGTACACGCTCAGCGAAGTCCTGCCGCGCCTCGAGCCGTTCGAGCCGGTCCAGGACTCCCTCCATCAATTGCGCCACGCGCGCCGAATTGGCCTGCTCCGGCTGCAGTTGCCGGTCGCGGCGCATCTGCTCTAGCAGCTCGCCAAGCTGCTTCGTGAACGGGCGAAAGATCATCACGCCGGCGACGGCGGCGGTTATGCTCACGGTGATCACCGCGCCGACGATCGGCCCGATGACTGCTGGATCCCACGGTCCCATACTGA
>JBDHHL010000195.1:0-10633 GCA_039589375.1 Gemmatimonadota bacterium
GCTCGCGGGTCCTCGTCCTCGAGCCGCTGGCCGAAGGCGAGATCCGTACGATATGCGAACGGGCGCTGGCCGATGAGGAGCGCGGACTGGGAAGCACCGGGATCACCGCCGACGACGATGCGCTGGAGTTGTTGGCCCATGCGGCGGACGGCGATGCCCGAGGCGCGCTTTCGGCGCTCGAGATAGCCGCTTCGATCGTGGGAGATGGTGGGCGCGTCACGCGCAAGGCCGCCGCGGAGGCGCTCCCGAGACGGTATGCCCGATACGACAAGTCGGGCGAAGAGCACTACAATCTCATCTCCGCTCTGCACAAAGCGGTGAGGGGGTCGGATCCCGATGCGGCGCTATACTGGCTGGCGCGGATGCTCGATGGCGGCGAGGACCCCCTCTATATCGCTCGGCGATTGGTGCGCATGGCGACGGAGGACATCGGTCTGGCCGATCCGCGTGCCCTGTCGGTGGCGGTCGCGGCGAAGGACGCGTATCACTTTCTCGGGTCGCCGGAAGGCGAGCTGGCCCTGGCTGAGGTTACGGTCTATCTGGCAACGGCACCGAAGTCTAACCGCGTTTACGTCGCCTTCGGGCGAGCGTTTCGGCTGGCGCGCGAGACGCCCGCCGAGCCGACCCCCCTTCACATTCGTAATGCGCCGACGCGACTGATGAAGGACCTTGGCTACGGAGCCGGCTATCGGTACGACCACGAAGAACCGGACGCGCACGCGCCGCAGGAGTACATGCCGGATTCTCTGGCCGGCAACCGATTCTACGAGCCAACGGAACGGGGCTTCGAGATGGAAATCGGGAAGCGCCTCGAACGCTGGATGTCGAAGCGGCGTACAACGGGAAAACCACGCGCGAAGCGGGAGAATCGTCGCGACTGAGCTGGTGTACCAAACGTCGCGAACGCGCTAGTGGACAATCTTCGAGGGAGACAACCGAGGATCGCTAACAACAACCTGATTGAAGTCGAGATCCCGCAAGAACGGGCGGTTCTGATCAGTGCCCCCGACTCGTACACGAGCCGTGAGGAGGCTCGTGACCATTTGAGGGAATTGGGCTCGCTGACCGACACGGCTGGCGCCGACGTCGTCGCCACGCTGGAGCAACAGATTCGGTCGCCTCACGCGGCGTACTATATCGGGACGGGAAAGGTCGAGGAGGTTCACTCAGCCGTCCTCGAGCAAGAGGCGAGCTTGGTCATCTTCGACGAGGATCTGAGCCCGGTACAGGGCCAAAAGCTGGAACAGGCGTTGGGCGTGCGCGTCATGGACCGGACGGAGCTGATCATAGACATCTTCGCGCTGCGCGCGCGTACTGCGGAAGCGAAGATGCAGGTGGAACTTGCCCAGCTTCAGTACTTGTTGCCGCGACTGACGCGCATGTGGAACCACCTATCGCGCATACGTGGCGGCATAGGTCTGCGCGGCCCGGGCGAAACGCAGCTGGAGACGGACCGCCGGATTATCCGGCGCAAGATCCTTGACCTGAAGAGACGTCTCGAGAAGGTCGCCAGGCAGCGCGAGATCGAGCGCAGCGGTCGAGTAGGCGAGTTCCGGGTCGGGCTGGTCGGTTACACGAACGCCGGCAAATCGTCGATCGTGGCCGGACTGTCGGGCTCGGAGTTGTTCGTCGAGGACCGGCTCTTCGCGACGCTTGACCCGGCGACGCGCGTAGTGGATCTGGGGGAGGGCTATCAGGCGCTGGTCACGGATACGGTCGGCTTCATCCGCAAGTTGCCGCACGACCTCGTCGCCTCGTTCCGGTCGACACTCGAGGAAGCGAACGAGGCGAACGTGCTGTGTCATGTAGTGGACGTGGCTCATCCGCTCTGGGAGGAGCAGTACGAAGTCGTCGAGGGTGTGATACGCGAATTGCAATTCAAGCCCAGACGTCGCCTTGTCGTGTTCAACAAGGTCGATAGGCTGACGCACGACGAGGAAACTGCGCTGCGCGAGCGAGCGTCGGCCCTTCTGGACTCGCACGTCTTCACCTCGACCGTCGAACGCGACGGCCTGGAGCCGCTTCGTGTCACGCTGAGGGAGATGGTGCGTGAAGAGTGGCCCTCCGTCGTTCTGAACATCCCCGCAACCGACGGAGGCGTCCTGGCTGAGGTCTATCGCGAGGGCGAAGTCATCGCCAGAGACGATCTGGGTAGTAGCATCCAGGTGACTGCGAGGCTGCCGGCCAGCGTGCTCGGGCGCCTGAGAACTCGGAAAGGTGTGACCGTCCTTGGGTCACCGTCAGCGACCTAGTCGTGTCTAGGATCTTCTGGATCGTTGGGCCAGGGCGCATGGGGCTGGCGCTCGGTTCTGTCCTGGCTGATGCCGACGCCTTCGACGAGCTTCTCTTCATCGGAAGGCGGAGCCGTGCTCCCGAGAATCCGGTGCTCGAGCTGCCCGGGGTCGGATACTCCGTGGCCAGCCCGGGTCCGGCGCCTGCGGGGACCCGGGTATTGCTCGCGGTGCCCGATGGAGCGATCGCACCGGTCGCTTCGGAGATCGCACGCCATGGTGTGCCGGGCCCTGGCAGCGTGGCGCTGCACCTGAGCGGTGCGCTTCCGGCCGACGCGCTGGCAATCCTGGCCGAGCGTGGGTACTCCGTAGGTTCGCTCCACCCGCTGCAGACCGTGGCCGATCCATTGACGGGCGCAGAGCGGCTGCAGGATGCCTTCTTCACCTTCGAGGGCGGGGGAGAGGCGCGGGATGCTGCGGCGGATATCGTTCGTGCCGCCGGCGGCCGGATGCTAGAGGTTCACGCGGCGGACAAAGCGCGCTATCATGCAGCATGTGTGTTCGCTTCCAACTATGTTGTTGCTTGCGGCGCCGTAGCGACGCGATTGTTAGCGAGCGCGGCAGGCATCCCGCTCTGGGGTGGAGCAATCAGCAATCTGGATCACCTCGGGCCTTCGGAAGCGCTGACCGGACCCGTCCGGCGTGGTGATCTCGATACGATAAGAGCGCATCTGGCGGTTCTGGACGGCGATACGCGCCAAGCATATGCGGAACTGGCCTGGCAGGCGGTCCAGTTGGCGAAGCAGGCGGGGCTGGATGCGAAGGCTGCTGAGGCGATCGAGGCCGAGATAAGGAACTCGAGGATCTGAGGAGTAGGGCAGCGATGAGGTTGTACATCAATCTCGATCATGTCGCGACCGTCCGGGAGGCTCGCAAGACAGACGAGCCGGATCCCGTCAGAGCGGCGGTGCTCGCCGAGCTAGGAGGGGCGGAGGCCATCACCGTTCACTTGCGCGAGGATCGCCGACACATCAAAGAACGAGACGTGCTTCTGCTGATGCAGACCGTTCGGACAGGGGTCAACCTGGAGCTTGCGGTTTCCGAGGACATCATGAGCTTCGCGCTCGAGCATCGTCCGATGCAGGCCACGCTCGTGCCCGAGCGGCGTGAGGAGATAACGACGGAAGGTGGACTCGATCTTGGAACGTCCGAGCGCTGCGAGCGCGTGGCGAGTGCCGTCACGCGCCTACGGGACGCGGGTATCCGGACATCGCTCTTCATCGATCCGGTAGAGGCGACTGTCAAGCTGTCGAAGCAGTTGGGCGCGGACGCCGTGGAACTTCATACCGGTGAATACGCCAATGCCACTGTGGCGGGCCGCCGCAGCGAGTTGCAACGGTTACGGCACGCGGCGTGCATAGGACGAAACGCCGGGCTGGCCGTACACGCTGGACACGGGCTGACCTACGAGAACGTAACGCCCGTGGCGGCAATTGCCGAGATCGAGGAGCTCAACATAGGGCACTCTGTGGTCAGTCGGGCGGTGCTGGTGGGAATGGAGCGCGCCGTCAGGGAGATGTTACAGCTCGTGCACGACGCGAGCAGCGTTTAGGGAGTCAGATCATGCCGCGGACCTTGCTGGATTTCTTCGCCGAGGAGGCGGACGACTATCTGAACAAGCTGAGACGCGCGCTCGGCACTGCCGGTACGCCGGACGCGGCAGAATTGCGACGGCTTGCCCGCGCCCTGCGTGGGAGTGCGCGAATGGCGGACCAGGATCCGATCGCCCGCGCCGCCAGCGCCGTCCAGGCGGTGGCCGATGACCTTGCGGCGGGTCGGCGCCATTGGGGTCCATACCTTCGTCAGACGCTGGAGACTGCGGTCAGCGAGATTCGGCAGATGGTGAAGTCGGTCGATTCGCCGCCACCGGACCAGGCGCATCGGGCCGAGGCCCTGGCACGTCGGTTGGGCGAATCGACGAACCCACCGCCGCCGTCGCCCAAAGATCGCGAGCGGTTCAGACTGTTCTTGGGCACGGAACTCAGAGGACTCGCCTCGGAGATCGGCGATGCGCTTTCGGTTCTGGAGCGCGACCCGCGAAACCGCGATCCGCTGAAGAGGCTGCTACGCCGCATCCGCCCTCTGCGGGGCATTGAAGGCGTCGATCAGACGCCGGCCGTTGGCTCCGCCGTCGCGGCAGTAGAAGAAGTGATCCTCAGAATCGCCGACACGAGTGCGACGGTCGGCCCCGGACATCTGGTCCTCTTCCGTCGCGCTCAGCAAGCGCTGGAAGATGTGGCCACCGAGTTGATAAGAGGCGAGGAGCCCGAGGCAGGCGAGGTCGGACCAGGGGAGATAGAGGATCTGAAAGAGCAGGTGCTCGATACGGCCGCTCAGCGCGAGATCATGTGGGTCAGCGAGCTGTTCGAGGATACGCCCGGCCCGCATCTGGAAAGCTGTCCGATGGCGGAGCTGGGAGCGGGGTCGTGGGAGGCGTTCTTCGCCCTCGAGCTTACGGGTAGCCTCGATACCGGCAATCGGCTGCGCACAGAGATGACGAGCGGCGGCGAAGGAGTAAGAAGGGCGGGCGAAGAGTTGGCTTACGCGTTCAGGCAGCTGCGCGAGCGAGCCGTGACGTTCGGCCACCCCGATCTTGGCAGGGTCGCGAGGCGCGCGGGCGCGGCCGTGCGTGCGGCACTGGAAGGTCCGCGCTGGCGGCTGCAGACGATGGGGGTCGAGATCGGCGACACACTGACAGCTCTTCGCGCCTACCTCCAGGCGGAGAGCGACGGGGAGCGGCAGGAAGCGCTCGAACGAGCTGAAGCGACGTTGCAGGCTGTAGCCCAGCCGGCCGAGGAACGCATCGTGGACATCGGGTCGCTGCTGTATAGTCCTCAGGATGCGCTGGTGCGGGCGAAGGAGCTGTCGCAGGCAGTGAATGGGATGTTGAAGGTCGGAGAAGCGGATGCGGCCGTCGTTCGTGCCAATCTGCAGGAAGCTTTGGACCTTGTCGAACAGGCGCTAGAGAAGACGGGCTTGCCAGAATGACTCGCGCCTGGCAGACGGTCATCGGGCTCGCCGTCAGCCTCGTCCTGCTGTATTGGGCCCTACACGACGTCTCACTCTCAGAGCTTTGGGAACACCTCCGGGCGGCCAACATCTGGCTGCTCATCTTGGCCGTCACGATACAAACCACCGCAATGCTGATCCGTGCGGCGCGCTGGAGAGTGTTCCTAAAACCCGCATTGGCGAAATCGTCGTTCTACGCCCGCTTCGCCAGCTGTTGCATCGGGTTCATGGCCAACAACTTGCTGCCGGCGCGCGTCGGCGAGTTCGCACGCGCATACGCGCTCAGCAGAAGCCAGCCCATAACCGCCAGCGCCTCGTTCGGGTCGTTGGTCGTGGAGCGCTTGTTCGATGGTCTGACGTTGGCTGCCTTTCTCGCGGCGCCCATCTTCTTGCCCGGCTTCAGGCTCGCGCCCGGACTCGGTGATCAGGTCGTGGGCAAGGTACTGTTCGTGTTCTTGATCTTCGGTGGCGGTGCAGGGGCGTTGCTGGCACTGATCTGGCGGCCCGACCTCGCCAGTCGCGTGTTCCGCGCTACGTTCGGCCGGTTGCTGCCAAGACGGGCTGCTGACAGGATAGCCGAGATCATGAAGTCCTTCATCGAAGGGCTTGGAGCATTGCGGCGCTTCGACCTCGTGGCTGCGGGCTTCGCCTGGTCTATCGTTCACTGGCTTTGGGGTGCGCTCGCCCTCTACGTTGGCATGATCGCTTTCGGCATCACGCGGCCGGGGTTCCTCGGCGCCGTGTTCCTCCAAGCTGTGAACGCGTTCGCCGTCTCTATCCCATCCTCGCCCGGCTTCTTCGGGCCCTTCGAAGCGAGCGTGCGGTTGGCGCTCTCGCCGTTTGGGGTCCCGGCTAGTCAGGCCGTGAGCTTCGCGGCCGCCTTCCACATCGGAGCTTTCGCTCCAGTAACGTTCTTGGGTCTGTACTATCTCAGCCGGTTGGGGCTGTCGTGGCGTGAGGTCGGACACAGTGAGGAAATCGTCGAAGAGAGCGCTTGAGCCACGGCTCCGTAAGTGGGGAGTGGAGAATCGACGATGAGGACCGGTTCCTGGCTCGAGGCGGAGGCCCGCGCCAAGGTCAACCTGCGGCTGCGCATATTCCCCTGCGCAGCCGATGGTTTCCACCCACTGGAGACGATCTTTTGTCGCATCGATCTGGCCGATCGCGTGCGATTGCGCCTTAGAACCGGGCCCGGCGTCTCGCTGGTCGTGACGGGGTCGGAAGCCGTGCCGGACGGGGCGGAAAACCTGGCTGTCCGGGCAGCCACGCTGTTCCTGTCGCGGAGCGGCGCCGACTACGGAGCAGAGATCGAGCTGGAGAAGAGGATACCGGTAGGGTCTGGGCTGGGCGGTGGTTCGAGCGATGCCGCCGCCGTTTTGGGCCTGCTGCGGGCAAGCGCCGAGTCGCCGCCAGAAAGGACCGAGCTACTGGCGATGGCAGCGGAACTTGGCGCTGACGTCCCGTTCTTCCTAACGGACGCGCCACTGGCGATCGGATGGGGTCGCGGCCATCGTCTGTTTCCGGTCCAACCCGTGGAACCTCTTCCGATGCTTGTTCTCGTTCCGAAGACGCGCATCTCGACGGCTGAGGCCTACGCGCGTTGGGATCAGCGGTACGCAGCTGCAGGAGTAGCGGCATCGGCGGAGCCATTCGAACTGCCGATGTCCGCCCTGGCCAGTTGGAGCGGGATTTGCTCGCTCGCGGAAAACGACTTCGAGCCCGTTATCTACGGCTGGTATCCGCCGCTCGGAACCTTGAAGCAGCGCTTGGACCGGACGGAGCCGCTCGTCGCACTGCTGTCAGGTAGCGGCTCCGCTCTGTTTGCCGTCTACGAGGACGAAGAGCGACGGGACGGCGTCGCCGAGGAACTGCGCCAAGAGCTGGAGGGCGTGAGGGTCGTCAGCGCTCGCGGGCCTGTGTAAGTCTTCGTTCTGGGTCGTCCGGTTCGCGTTCAATCCGCACCAGCTGTCCCCGCACCGCCGGCAACGCGACCGCGTCATCCTCCAAGAGGTCAACGTCTCTGCGACCCCAGTAGGCGTAGGTGCGGGGTCCACAGGAGACCACTGCGATCAGCGCATCCGTTCGGCGACGGAAATCGTCGATATCGGTGAGCGAGAGGTAGCAGTTCCGCTCCAACTCTCGCGCGTCCGAATTTCCCGGTATCGATCCGGGGGCGGGATGATTGTGCCACGTGCCGAGTACGGCCGGACTCCGATCGCAACTTGCCGCCTGAACCCGTCCTGTCTCCGACGTGTAGATGTGGGGCATGCGGAAGTCCGTCACGTAGAAGTCTGCCCCTCGTCGTTCACCCTCGAGGCAGAGAACGAGTTCCGTATCGAACTTCTCGAACAGCAAGGCGAGATTGTCGGAGACGGCGGGAGCCATCACCAGGGACCCGACGTGGGTCCCGCTGGGCACGCCGAACTCATCGAATCCCGCGTGTCCGCCTGCGGTCAAACACGAAGCGAAAATCACCAGCAGAAGGAACCGTCGCACACCAGCCTCCCGAATAGTCGCTCTCTCTGGTTTCAGGAACGCGCCTTCGTCCTTCGCCGTTCCGGTGGCAAACGGCGCTAGTGACTGGACTGACGGGCGTCCGATGCTGTAGCGGCAGGATCGGGGCGGGACAATGATGCTACCCGTGAGCCTGAGCGATTGTTCGCGGGCTGGCTAGCGCCCTCTCATGTTGCGCGATCCTTGGATCCTGGATCCGCAACGCGGCAGGGCTTGATCCGGGGCGGCTGCGCGAAGAGATTGCGATGTTAGTCTTACGCCGCAAGGAGACTGCTGGCCCGTCGTCTAATGGCAGGACGCTGGACTTTGGATCCAGAAACGATGGTTCGACCCCATCCGGGCCAATCCCGCGACCATACTGGCTTCTCGTTCCGGCTGAGTCTCTGGAGGCACCATTCGCTCTCCGCAGGCCTGGCAGTTCCCCCAAGTCGAATAGAGGATAGGCGGCCCATCCAGATGAGGGCGCCGAAACGGCGAGTGCGTGGGAAGTGAGTATCTTGCCAGCCTAGTTGACGCGATGCTGCCAACTGCTGCTGTCCTCCTGCCAGCGGAGGAAAGTGTGGGCCTTTGTAAGCTCCTCGTTCGCGGTCCGAATGGCGGCGGTGTCTATGGGTAGTTGGGAGTTCTCAAAGGTCTTCGCCAGCTTGTCCAGCATCGCGATGGTCTGAAGCAGGAATTCGGTGTCTAGAACGTGCCGCATTGTTGGGTTCCTTCAGGGCGGGAGATGAAGGCGGGTCGCGCCAGCGGTGAGCGGGGGAAGTGCCTCCTCGAGGAGCGTACCGGACTCCATCATCTACGACGATCGTAGGTCGGGTGGGGTCACAAGGCCCGGGGCAGCCCGGTTGCGCGGAAGGTGGTGCCCTAGAAACCTGATCGGAAACGCAGCATATCGGTTCGCGCTTTGCGTGACAACTTGAGTTCTATATCCGACACTATGATCGAGAGCGGAATCTCGGCCCCTGACCGGAGGACCGCATTGGCATCGCGGGGTGCACGACGCTGCGATCGATCCTCAGCGGGCCATCGCCCACGCCGGTTGGAGCTCTGGCCGCAGCCACAAGAGTTTGCCCAGGCGGGCGAGGTTCACCGCCAATGCGATCGCCAACGCCTGGAATTCGACCTTTGCTGTGCCGAAGTAGCGGGCCCTTCTGAGCCCTCGCGCGACCAGATGGGCCAGGCTGCGTTCGGCGATCGGCCTCAGCGCCAGGAGCGCCTGCGTCTGTGGTGCCTGCTCGTCAGCGCGCGCCTGTTGGAGCACCGACTCGAGGCGATGGAGGATGATCGTCCGCCCACGGCTGCTCTGCTGCATCTGCTCCGGAGCTTTGGAGGTGCAGCGATCGCGGAGCGCGCAGCTGGCGCAAAGTCCCCCGTCGAAAAAGAACTCGCCGCCGCCACGAGGGCGCGCGACGAAGCGGCGGGTGGTGTGGCCGGCGGGGCAGGTGGCGGTCCGGGCCTTCGGGTCGATTCGAAATTCGGCCTTGCTGAACCGACCGCCGGCGGGTCTCCTGGGGGGAACGCGAGCCACAATCTTCGTCCCCTGCTGCCCAGCGTGCCGGCGCAGATCGGCATCGCTGTACGCCATGTCACCCACCTGAGCCGGGGATTCAAGGCCGACCTCCTTTTGCGCCCGAATCAGCTCCGGCGCTGCCTGCGCATCCGGCACGTTCGCCGGAGTCACCTCCAGGGCGGTGGTGAAACCATGACCCGCCTCCGCGCTGACATGGGCCTTGTAACCCTCCCAGGTTCTCTGGCGCGACTTGTGGCCGTGACGCATCTCGGGATCGCCCACGCTCACGATCCGGCCCTTCGCCACACCCCGGCGGATCTGGACCTCGGTGCCAGGGGCCAGAACCCGTGGCTCCGGCGACGACGGGTGAGAGCTCCCCTTGTCATCGTCGCGCTTCCCGGCCTCGTCCTCCGCTGGCGAAACCGGCTCCAGATCCTGACAGAGCACGCGACGCAGCAGTGCCGCGGCCTCGGCCACCTCAGCCTCTTCGTTCTCTTCCGCTCCGAGCTGTGCCAGCAGAGCCCGCGCCTCCTCGACGACCCGATTCAGGAAGGCCCGGCGCTCCTCCGGCGCCGCCCAGTCGATCCCGGCCCGCCCCTTAAGGCTGCCCGACTCCGCGGGCGCCGTCAGCATCAGACCCACGGCCTCCGCCACCGCCGCCTTGCTCTCGCGGCGACGCCGGGCCACGGCTCCGAGCAGCTTGCCCACCGCACTCCCGATCAGATTGTAGGTGTCCTCGACCGCACCCCGCCCCCAGATCGCTGTCGAGTCGAGGATCTGCACCGCGTCCCGGTCGATGATCCCGGCCTCCAACGCCCGCACGACGAAGCGGCGGAAGGCCTCCTCCAGCTTGTTATGCAGCTGCAGCCGCGCCCGGAACTCCACCAGCGTCGCCTGACCCACCGCCGGCTCATCCACCGCCATCCCCAGCACCGCCTTCCAGCGCAGATCGAACGCCATCCGCTCCAGCGCCTGGCGATCCGGCAGACCCTCATAGGTCTGCAACAGCAGTAGCTTCATCATCCGACTCGGCGGCACGCTCGGCCGTCCCGTCGTCGGATCGTAGCACTCGAGAAAATCCTCGTCCGTAAAAAGTCGCTGAGCCTGTTGATAGAGCAGCTCGTAGAAGCTCCCCGGCTCGAACAACCGCTCCACCGAGAAGGCGGCATCCAGAAAGGAGTACTGGGGACTCTCGCGTCCAAGCATACGCGCCCTGAGGGTTGTAGCATGGAGAGCGAAAAGCAGGGGTTGCTCAATAATACGACTCTGCCATCCGCCCGTCCATCCCCTGATCGGCGCGCCCAGACAAAAA
>JBDHHL010000196.1:0-8383 GCA_039589375.1 Gemmatimonadota bacterium
CGGGCGGGGGCTTCACACCGAGCGGGGCCCCTCTTCTTCATGTCGCGAAAGCACTGGGGCGCATGGTTCCGGACCCGGCGCATCATAGCTATCGCTTGCCAGGGATAGGTTACAGTTGCCCTACCGACCTGTGAACAACTAATCGGCCAGTTGGAGTTCCCGGTGGACGAGGCGCTTCGGTCTGGGGGCGAAGCGGCGCGAGAAGGATGTCACGGTCGGTTGGCTGGCTATCTCTTGCGGCAGGGCGTGGCTAGAGCGACCGGCCGAGCCGGTCCTCGAGCGACCGGCGGCGACTGCGGCTGAGCTTCAGCTCCGTTCCGTCCTTGAGGACGATCAGGTAGTCGCCGTGGAAGAACGGGTGAAGTTCCTTGATGCGGTCGAGGTTCACAATCGTGGAGCGGTGCGTTCGCAAGAACTGCGAAGGATCGAGTTGCTCCTCGAGCCGCTTCATGGTATCGCGGAGCAGATGCCGCTTGCCGCCGGCATGCAGGCGCACGTAGTCGCCTTCGGCCTCTATCCAATCGATCTCTTCGGCCCTTAGAAACGTCATCCGACCACCCGTCTTGAGCATGATCCTCTGAAGGTACTTGCCGGCAGGTAGGTCCTGGGCGGATTGCCCGGCCTGCCTCTCGAGCAGGGATATCAATCGGGACGTCAACTTGCCGACCTCGCCTTGGCGGATCTGATGTTGAACGCCCGCAAGGCATACTGGTCATACGCGGTGACAAAGATGACGACGGGCATGTTCTCGGCGCCGACTTGCTCGATCACGCCGAATCCATCCATCTCCGGCATCTGCACGTCTAGGAAGACGAGGTCGGGAGCCGTTTCGCGAATCGCTTGGACCGCTTCGTGACCGTTGGCGCACTCGCCCACGACTTCCACCTCGGTGTCGTTCTGCAGCAGTACACGGATTCCATCGCGGGCCACGGGCTCGTCGTCAACGATCAGAGCGCGGATCGTCTGCAAGGTGTTAGGCCTCCCGTTCCAACTCGTCCGTCGCCAGGCGGTAGGGGAGTACCAACTCGGCCGTGACGCCGCCGTCGTCTACGTCGCGAATCGTGAACCCGTGATCTGCGCCGTAGATCTGCTGCAGACGTTCCTGGGTAGTGGAGATTCCGAGTCCGCTGCCACTGGGCGCGTCTTTCGTTTCGGGCAACCCGGGACCGTCGTCGTGGACAGCGAGGCAGAGTCGGTCGCCGTCGAGTCGGGCCGTGATCTGCAGTCTGCCGGCCGTGGCTCGGGCCGCTATCCCATGCTGGATCGCGTTCTCGACCAGAGGCTGGAGTATCAGGTAGGGGACGCAGGCGTCTCGCGTCTGCGTCTCGATGGATATCTCGACCTTCAGACGGTCGCCGAAGCGGATCTGCTCGATTTCCAGGTACCGCTCGATGAACTCGAGTTCGGCCTTGAGCGGCACCAGTTGCGTGCCGGCGCTGTCCAGGGCGCGGCGGAGAAGCTCGCCGAGTCCAGTTACTACGCGTATAGCCTGAGCATTCCTACTCGTGCGAACGAGGACAGCGATCGTGTGCAGCGCGTTGAACAGGAAATGCGGGTGAATCTGCATCTCCAGGGCCTGGAGGCGAGCCTCGGCGAGCTGGGTCTCTAGCTGTGAGGCTCTCAACTCGCGCTCACGACTTTCTTGATATTGCTGCATCAGGTAGCTGAGCCCGATGATGATCCAGTAGAAGACCGGATCGAAGTGAAGGAAGGCTACGAAGGTTCGGGAGGACTCCTGCAGAAGAACGTCCGTTCCCGGCGGGATACGGCCGAGGAGCTGCCCGGCCGACACCCAAGCCAAGGCGCCGATCCAGGAGATGATTAGGCTGGCTGGGATGTGAACGGCGAGACTGCGAGCCCAGCGTTGGCGGTCGAATGGAAACCGCCAACGGAGCCAGAGAATGAGCGGTGTGAATAGCGCCCAGGTGGAGCTCCAGGCCAGGAAGTGGGGGAGTACCCTCGCGAGCGAAGGTGATCGCCCGGCGGCGCGCAGCTGGAAATAGGTCTCTCCGGCGATCAATGCGCCGAAGAGCGTCCAGGCACCTACCACGAGGGCCCATCTGACCCAGGGTCGTCCGGGCAGTCGCCCAAAATCGAACTTGCTCAATTCGTTAGCAGGCTTGGCGTTAGGTTAGATTCTCGCCCGAGCGCATAGTAAGGGGGCATCTCGGGGCTGGGCAACAGGAGCGCGGTGAGCCGGCCTAGCCGGTCGACGAGACGAGAGCAGGCCCGGCAAACCGGTGTAGAGCTTGACGCTGGGGATTTCGCGGGAGAGCTTTGTACATTCATGCTTGCAGAGACCCCCCACCACGAGAGGATGACCCCATGTACGCCGTCGTTGGAGCCACGGGGAATACCGGCGGAGCAGTAGCGGAGGCTTTGCTCTCTGCGGGAAAGGACGTAACGGTGATCGGGCGCGGCCAGACTCGCCTTCAGCCCTTGGTAGGGAAGGGCGCTCAGGCGTTCGTTGGCTCGGCGGCCGATGCCCAGGCGATGGCCTTGGCCTTCTCCGGGGCGGTGGGGGTGTACTGCATGATCCCCCCGCGCCTGGACGTCCCCGACTTTCGTCAGTATCAGCGTGAGATTGGTGAGTCGCTTGCGGCCGCCATTCATGAGGCCGGCGTCACGTACGTGGTGAACCTGTCTAGCATCGGTGCCCAGCATACGGAAGGAACCGGCGCGATCGCGGGCCTGCGCGAGCAGGAGGAGCGACTGAACGCTCTGGAGGGCGTCAACGTCCTTCACCTGAGGCCTGGTTGGTACATGGAGAACTTCCTTGCGACGGTGGACATGATCCGGAGCATGAACATGATGGGCATGCCGGTGCGAGGCGATGTGCCAATAGCCATGATCGCGACTCGCGACGTCGGAGCCTACGCGGCCGAACGGCTGCTGAAGCTGGACTTCGCCGGCAAGTCGACGCGCGAGTTGCTAGGGCCCCGTGACTCGACTTTGGAAGTGGCGGCCCGCACGCTGGGTAACGCCATCGGAAGTGCGGACCTACGGTATGTGCAGACATCGTTCGAGGATGCCGAAAAGGCGCTTGCGGGGATGGGGACTAGCAAGGGTTCGGCTAGCGTGATTCTCGAAATGTACCGCGCGTTCAACGACGGTCTGATAGTCCCGATCGAAGAGCGATCGCCCGAAAACACGACTCCGACGACGATGGAGGAGTTCGCCCGCGTCTTTGCCCAGGTCTACGAGGGTTAGCCGCCACCGTCGTTTCGGACTCGCTGAGCCCTTCGACGCCGGCGCCGGAGGGCTCAGCTTCTGGGGGGTAACGTGACCCGGGCTCTAGCCTCTTGCGACAGCGAAGCGCTTGGCCACCGCAGCCCAATCGACCGTGTTGAACCAGGCCTGGATGTAGTCGGGACGCCGGTTCTGATACTTCAAGTAGTAGGCGTGCTCCCAGACGTCTATTCCGAGGATCGGCGTACGCCCGTCCATGAGAGGGCTGTCCTGGTTCGGCGTGCTCTCCACTAGGAGCTTGCCGTTCCCGTCCACGGAGAGCCAGCCCCAGCCGCTGCCGAAGCGGTTCGCCGCGGCCGAGCTCAGCTGCTCCCTGAAGCTGGCAAAGTCGCCGAACTCGGCGCTGATCGCGGCAGCGATATCGCCCGTCGGCTCGCCGCCGCCGCTCGGGCTCATGATCGACCAGAATAGCGTATGGTTAACGTGACCACCGCCGTTGTTGCGGACCGCGGTTCGGATACCCTCCGGGACCTCGTTCAACTGTCGCAGCAGCCTCTCCGCACTCCAGTCGGCAAACTGGGGATGGCTATCGAGGGCTGCGTTTAGCTTGGCGACATAGCCAGCGTGGTGTTTACCGTGATGGATGCGCATCGTCTGCTCGTCTATGTGCGGCTCGAGCGCGTCATAGTCGTACGGAAGCGGGGGAAGTTCGTGGGCCATTCCTATTCCTCCTGATGTGATTGGGGCAACACGAGATCGCTAGTATTGATGAAATACGCCGAAATCATATTGCAAATGAACCGCTTGTAAATGGACCGGCTCTGCGAACGGCCGTTGCGCGATCGAAGCAGGGCTTGCCGAGAGTCGATATTTCGGTTTATCTTCGGGCTTATCGTCGCCAGCAAACCAAGAGAGGGCAACATGTTTCTTGGACTCAGGACCGTCGCCTACGTGGTTGAAGACCTCGAGGCAGCAAGAGACTGGTACAGCAAGGCGCTCGGGCACGAGCCGTACTTCGACGAGCCGTACTACGTCGGCTTTAACGTTGGGGGCTTCGAGCTTGGCCTACACCCGCCGGAGGACGGAGGGCCCGGTGGGTTAGGGGGGACCACCGTTTACTGGGGGGTGGAGGATATCGAGGCAGCGATGAGCAGGCTCTTGGACTTGGGTGCGACCGTGCACGGCGAGATCCAGGACGTAGGAGAGGGCATCCTGGTGGCGTCGGTCGTCGATCCGTTCGGCAACCTGCTGGGCATTATCCGGAACCCGCACTTCAGAGCAGCCGACATCGAGTGACAGGCGTAGTCAAAACGTCCAGTACGTTGGACCGATTCGCAGGTTGTGCAACCAATCGGCCGGCCACGAAGCTCTCAGCAATACGGCCATCCAGCCGTGAGACAACGCCAGTGTGAACAGGTTGGGATGCCTCTCGAAGAGCCTGCACCAGACGTATCCGCCCACGAGCGTCATCACGGCCAGAGCCGGGTTGGGGAAGTGAATGGACGCGAACAGGATGGCCGTTAGGGCGGCCGCCGCTCCGGGTCTGTGGATTCCTTCCCTGATTCGCCGGTAGCTGAAGGACTGCATCGCATACTGCTGGATCAGGCCCCAGAAGGGATACACCAGAAGCGAGTTCAGCGTGCTGCGCGTGAAGACGGGTTCGGTTCCCGCCAGAACGCCGATGCCCAGTACGAGGACGGCTCCGATCACGGTCGCGATCCCCACCTCACGTACGGATGGCCGGAGATTGTCCAGCCGCAGGCCGAGGTCTCGAAGCCTGTCCCTGTGTAAGAAGTTCGAGGCGAACGGAATCAGGACGATGAGGATCAGGAACGGGATCTTGATCCAGTCGTTGCGGGTCGGCTGGATCACCCAGAGGTATATGAGTGCCAGGGCCAGGAAGATGACGGGATGCAGAACCGGCCGCGCGACGAGGGCCGCGACTATCGCCCGATCTCTTCCACGAGTTACCTTTGCTGTCATTCGGACTCCGGATTCCAGGTGAAAACGGGTAGCGGCCGGTTGTGTCGTGTGCCGCGCGGGCTACGGTTGTTGCAGTGCCACCGCACCATTACGGCTTCGCGCGGCCGAGCGCAACGCCGGCCGGTACGTGCCGGCACGAGAGATGTGGTAGTAGCGGGTTTGCAGGAGACGGGCTGACTCGCTATATACAAGGAACACTTGTTGCAATTCCCGAACGTTTGGAGGAGGTCTCGGCCATGCAGCGACGCGAGATGCGGACCGGATCCGATGAGTCTAATCCGGTTGAATCCCGTCTCTCGGCTGGCCATGTCCGGTTTCGCACGGAAAGCGAAATGGGCATGAGCGCGTTGCAGCGCCGGTGGCAGGCCATGTACTCCTACGGTGATGGGTGGTCTCGGTTCAAGATCTCGGTCGATCTGAACCGGGGTAAGTGCACGCTCGTCAGGGCACCTGATGCGGACTATTCCGCCATGCTCCGCGAGCTGGTTGGGAAAACCAAAGAGTCGCTGACGCCGCTACCGCCTCCGACACGGCGAGTCGAATCGCTGACCTTTGATGTCGACATCATCGGTCTGAAGATGTCGCGAGTGAGTGCTCGTGAGGTCCCGAGCGGCCCTGCAGGCGACTGGTTGGTTGTGCAGGCGTACCTCCCTGGCAGCACCGAGTCCTTCCTGCTGGGCGTCAGCAATCGGCTATCCGCTGGCGAGATCATAGTACCGAAGGCCGAATCGGCACCGGCCGTACTGCAGGCGCTGTCTCAGGTCTTCGGCTGACGTTCATCTGAAACATCAGCAGGCGTTGTGATCCAACCCTCGGTGCAGGAGGTTGCAGGGCTGTTCCGCGGGGAATTGGGCTGGATGTTTGGTCCGTATCCGGCGCTGGTTCCCGAGAGCGGCTGGCCTTCAGTAGGCATTTTCGACGCGCTGTGCCGCAGTATGTGGGGGCGCGCCGATTTGTCGACCAGCGAGCGTGTGTTCGTGGGTGGCGCCGCGGCGCATATCGGCGAGCTTGTGGACGCGTGCTGGCGGACGTTCGCGGCCGAGGTTCGAGTTGAGCACGACGGCGATGTTATCGTCTGCGCTGGCAAGGCGGATAACGGAGCGAACTATTGTCTACCCCTCGAGGCTGCAATGCTCGCAGTCCTTCGAGATCCCTCACTGCCGCAACATCCTCGGGTCCGGCTTCCGTTCGCTCCTTCGCGCAGTGAACGCGTGCTCGAAGTGCTGTCTCTCACTGCGTGCTTGGGAGCGAGCCCATTCGGAAAAGGGACCTGGGTCGATCTGAACGCGGAAGGTCTCAATCGTCGTGTGGATTCCGTCATACCGGTTCTGGCGGCTTCCTGCGCGGACTACTACCGGCGCCAGCACGCGGACGAGCGCCTCGGCCAGAAACCGGATCTCTACCGCAAGCTGATCTGGCCGCTGACGCTCTGCGACGGCCCGGCGGCGTACGAGGAGGCAGGAGCGAGTCTCCACGCCTACCTGGATGGCTCACTTGCACTGGTGCGCAGTGCGGTTTCTCTCTTGGAGAACTTGGCGCGCTTTCCCTTGGAGTCGGTTCGGAGCGCAGCGCTCGTATGCCTCATCCTGGATGAGCGTGTGCCGGTGTCTGACGAGTTGAAGGAGATCGCGGCCGACCACGTGGGGCACCGGGCGTCGGCTTACCGGGAAGCCGCCATCTCGTTGTCCGCAGAGAGAGGCCGCAGCATCGATTGGCTGAACGGCGGAGTGAACGCCGCGTCGCGCTTCAACTTCGAGCGGCAGATGGGCCTCCTACCGCTGGTCCACCTGCCGTACGGGTACTGCGTGCAGCCCGCCAATCGCGAGCTGGTGAGGGCGCTGGTGTCGATGCAAGCGGAAGAAGCGCTGCGCATTATGGATCGGCAGCTGCGCAGCCCGTACAGCCCTCCCAGGCTCCTGTTCCAGCTGGCGATGCTAAGGAGATGGCTTGGTGATCTGGAGCAATCGGAATCGTTGCTGCAGATGATCGTACGCGCGTATCCTCAACAGCTGGACGCCGAGTTCTACGCTGAGGCGGGGGCCGCTGCGCTTGCCTTGGGCCGTCTCGATGACGCGATAACGCGCCTAGAGCGCTCGCGTGCGCTAGGCGGGTCACGGTTCTGGGTAGAGTTGCTTCTGGGGCGAGCCTATGCTGAAGCGGGCCGTAGCGATGATGCCGTCGCGGTGTTCGGCGTTGCCCTAGAGAGCGGGCAGAAGCCTTCGGATGTGCTGGTCAGTCGCGCGGAGATCCATCGAAACCTAGGCGAACAGGAAGGCTACGCCCGCGATCTGGCCGCCGCCGCCGAGGTCTACCCCTTCAACCGCCGCGTCGTGGACAAAGTGCTGGCCAGCTACGTGGAAGCCTGAAGAATCCCACCCATAGGGGTGGCGGGCCCTCGATCCAGCCATCTTTCGGGCCTGCCGTCGTCACAGCTACTTTCTAGCCGGCGTCAATCCTTGTACAACGAAAACGATCTGGATCATCATGACCAGCGCGAATCTGCCCGTGTCCGCTGAGCGCGACAGCGCAGCGGAGGCGGGTGTCATTTTGCTGACAGAACGCCTGACGCGCGAGGTCGACGGTCGACGGCTCGTCGACGGGGTTTCGATCTCGGTGAGACACGGCGAGGTGGTGGCGATCATCGGCCCCAGCGGCAGCGGCAAGACGTCGTTGCTGCGTCTGTTGAACCGGCTGGACGAGCCGACCAGCGGATCGATCCTCATTGAGGGCCGGGACTATCGGGAGATCCCGCCGGCCGAGCTGCGCAGGCGCGTCGGGATGCTCTTGCAGCAGCCGTTTCTATTCCCCGGGACCGTGTCCGAGAATCTGAGCTTCGGCCCAGAAGCGCATGGCGAGGTTCTGGCCGCGGAGAGGGCTGCGGAGCTCTTGGAACGGGTCGGACTTCCCGACTACGCCGGACGCGATGTCGCTCGCCTTTCGGGCGGGGAAGCGCAGCGTGTTTCCTTGGCACGAACTCTGGCCAACGATCCAGAGGTCTTACTCCTAGATGAGCCGACATCAGCGCTCGATGCGACCGCTCAACTCGGTGTCGAGGAGCTGATCTGCAGCGTCATGGCCCAGCAGGGGCTGACATGCGTTGTCGTCACGCACGACCATGCTCAGGCGGCACGAATGGCGCGGCGGGCTGTCGTCATGGAAGCCGGGCGCGTAGTCGATGACGGCCCAGTCACGGAGATCGTAAATGCTCGCT
>JBDHHL010000197.1:0-11746 GCA_039589375.1 Gemmatimonadota bacterium
GGCGGAATGGCAGTTGTGTTTCTCGCCCGTGACCTGCGGCACGAGCGCCAGGTCGCCGTGAAAGTACTGCGCCCCGAACTCGCCGCCGCCATGGGTGGAGATCGCTTCCTGCGCGAGATCAAGCTCACCGCGAAGCTGAGTCACCCACATATCTTGCCGTTGCTCGACTCGGGCGAGGCCGACGGGTTCCTGTATTACGCGATGCCTTACGTAGCCGGCGAGTCGTTGCGACAGTGGTTAGAGCGCGAGACACAACTTCCCGTAGACGAAGCGCTGCGCATCACCCAGCAGGTCGCCTCAGCGCTGGATTTCGCCGATCGCCAGGACGTGGTTCACCGGGACATCAAGCCGGAGAACATCCTGCTGCACGAGGGCGTGGCGATGGTGGCGGACTTCGGGATCGCTCTGGCGGTGAGCGTGGCGGGCGGCGAGCGACTGACGGAGACAGGTGTCTCGGTAGGCACGGTGGAGTACATGAGCCCGGAGCAGGCGACGGGCGAAGGTAACCCCGATGCGCGGAGCGATATATACAGCTTGGCTTGCGTGCTTTACGAGATGTTGGTGGGCGAGCCGCCGTACACGGGGCCGACGGCGATGGCGGTGCTGGCGAAGCGGTTGAGCGACCCGGTGCCGAGCGCGCGGCGGCTGCGGGCGGCGATCCCGGGGCCGGTGGATGCGGCGCTGCTGCGGGCGCTGGCGCAAGAGCCAGTAGACCGGTTTGGGACGGCAATTGAGTTTGTCGAGGCGCTCGTGGCCGAGGAAGCGGCTGAAGATTTCGAAGCGGTGAAGTCGATCGTTGTGCTGCCGTTCGAGAACCTGAGTCCCGATCCAGAGAACGAGTACTTCGCCGACGGGCTGACGGATGAGCTGATCGCCGAGTTGTCAGGGATAGGTGACCTGCGCGTGATCTCACGCACGACAGCGATGAAGCTGAAGGGCTCGGAGAAGGATGTTCCGGAGATCGGTCGCGAGTTGAAGGTCCAGTACGCGCTGGAAGGCAGCGTACGCAAAGCGGGGAACGCATTGCGGATCACGGCGCAGCTCATCGACGCGGTCACCGACGCGCACCTTTGGGCTGAAAGGTACTCGGGCACGATGGAAGACGTGTTCGAGATTCAGGAGCGACTGGCACGTACGATCGTGGAACAGTTGAAGGTAACCTTGCGCCCTGAAGAGGATCGGCGCATCGCGCAGCGACCCATCGCGGACCCTGTGGCCTTCGAGTGCTACGTTAGAGCCAAGCACGAGCTGGCCAAGTGGACCCAAAGCGCTCTCGACGATGGGGTGGCGCTGCTCGAAAAGGGCTTGGCCATGCAGGGTCCCAATGAGCTGCTCTTCGCGACGTTGGGAATCGCTCACACGCGCTACTTCATCCTCGGCATCAAGTCCGATGAAGGGCTCTTGGAGCGAGCGGAAGGGTGGGCCGCAAAGGCGTTCGAGTTGAATCCTGACTCAGCAGGCGGGCACGTCGTGCGTGGGTTGGTGTTGTTCCATCGGGGCCTTATCCAGGAGGCCGTCCGAGATTTCAAGGCGGCCTTGCGTAGCGATCCGCAGAATGCAGAAGCGATGCAGTGGCTGGCGTCCTCCGCGGGAGTTTCTGGTCACCTGGAGGCCGCCCGCTCTTACTACAAGCGGCTGGTTGCTGTGGATCCGTGGGGCGGCATGAACCCCGGATGGGTCGAATACTACGACGGTCGCTTCGAGGCTTCGTTGGAAGGGTTCCGCAAGGAATACGAGATGGACCCGCACAGCCCGTACACCCGGTGGGCGTACGGAAATGTGCTGGTGTGGGCCGGCCGGATTGATGAAGGTTGCGAGGTCCTCGATCGGGCGGTGCGAGACGCTCCCGAAACGACTTTTAGCAGATTCGCGGCGTTTCTCACAAGCGCGCTACGGGGGAAACGCGATGAGGCCCTTCGGGCCATGACGCCTGAACTGAAGGCCCCGGCTTGGCGCGATATCCAACTCTCGTGGATGGTCGCAGCATGCTACGCGATCGTTGGAGAGAAGACCGAAGCCATCGACTGGCTGGAGCAGGCGGCCAGGCGCGGCTTCATCAACTATCCGTTTCTCACTGAGCAAAATCCGTTTCTCGAGAGCATCCGCGGCGAGCCGCGGTTCCAGTCTCTAATGGAAGAAGTCAAGCGGCGCTGGGAGTCGTTTCAGCCGTGAGGGCCGTCTTGCCGTCTTGATCTGCTCACGGGCGGTCGCGACCTTTGCAAGTCCAGCCATCGAAGGGTGGGCCGAGGCGCAGGTGGGCGGAACCGATATTTGCGTCTACTTCGAGGAAGACGGGGCAGGCGGCTGGCAGATGCGGGTAGAGGTGGGTGACGACGAGTTCATAGTCTAGACGTGCTCAGCGGGCGCCGCGACGGGCTGTCTGCCGCGGCGCTCGCTGCCCCGATTCTCCTTTCGGCGCGGGTCCTGCGTGCCCCTCTCTATAGCAACTCGAAACGTCCCTGGAAGAATCGCAGCTTCGAGGGCTCGTAGACGAACTTGAGCCCTTTGATCTCCTCCCTGCGGTCGTAGACCCGCTTGATCCCCTCGGCCACCGCCTGCATGTGGTCGTTCGTGTAGACGCGGCGCGGGATGGTCAGCCGCACCAGTTCCAGCGCCGGACGATAGTTCTCGCCGGTCTCCGGGTCGCGACCCTTCGAGACGTTGCCGCGCTCCATAGCCCTGACACCGGTCTCGACGTAGATCTCCGCCGCCAGCCGCTGGGCGGGGAATTCGTCCCGGTCGATGTGGGGCAGGAAGGTCCTAGCGTCCAGGAAGATGGCGTGGCTGCCCGGAGGCGTGACGATGGGGATGCCCATCTCCAGCAGCAGCCGGCCCAGGTACTGGGTTTGCTCGACGCGTGAGCGGATGTAGCGGTCGTCGACCATCTCCTCGATGCCGCGTGCGATGGCGGCGAGGTCGGCGGTAGCCAGGCCGCCGTCGGTGACGTTGCCCTCGTAGATGCGGATCATCTCGAGCGCCTTTTCGGCGAGGTCGGCGTTCTCGCGGAAGCAGAGCACGCCGCCGATGTTGATCAGGAAGTCTTTCTTGCCGCTCACCGTGCAGCCGTCTCCGTAGAGCATCATCTCGCGGAGGATGTCCCTGATGCTGGTGTTGCGGTAACGGGGGTCGCGGCTCTGGATCATGTACGCGTTCTCGGCGAAGCGGGTGGCGTCGAAGTAGACGGGGATACCCACCGACCTACAGAGCTCGTAGACCTCCTTCATGTTGTCCATACTGCACGGCTGACCGCCGGCCATGTTGACGGAATGCTCGAACGAGATGTAGGCGATCTTCTCGGCGCCGTGCTCGTCGAGCAACGCCTCGAGCTTGGCAAGGTCGATGTTCCCCTTCCACGGGAAGTCGCTTTTGGGGTTGTGGGCCTCATCGACGATGACGTCGACGAAGATGCCGCCGGCCAGCTCCTGGTGCAGCTTGGTCGTCGTGAAGTACATGTTGCCCGGCACCAGCTGGCCGTCCTCGATGCAGATCTGACTGAGGATGTGCTCCGCGGCTCGCCCCTGGTGTGTGGGGATGACGTGCTCGTAGCCGGTGACGTCCTGGAGAACTTCTACCAGGCGACGGTATTCGCTGCTCATGGTCGTGCTGGCGCGCACGCCCTCGTAGGCGGCCCACTGATCGGTGCTCATCGCCGTGGTTCCCGAGTCGGTCAGCAGGTCGATGGTCACGTCGGCGGAGCGTAGCAGGAACGTGTTGTATCCGGCGGCACGGATCGCCTTCTCGCGCTGGCCGCGGGTAAGCACGCCGACCTTCTCGATCGTGTGGATCGTGTACGGGAACGTGTCGAAGCTGTAGGGCTCGAGCGTGGGGAAGACCCAGTGGTACTCCATCTGGTCGCGCCAGGTGCCGGTAACCGACGCCTGCAGCCCGGTCACCTTGTCGCGCTGCTCGAGCAGGCCGATGATGGCGTTCGCTACCTGGTCGAGCTGGTCGTTCGTCATGGCGAGGCGTGGGATCTGGATCGGCAGCAGGTCATCGCGTCCTACCAGGCCCTGCGCGGTGGCGCGGACCCCCGACATCAGGTAGAGCGCGGCGGACAACGTGTCCTGCTGATGCCCCTTTGCGTTCGGCAGGAACTTGTCTGCAAGGATGTAGGCGCCGTCACAGCCGCGCTCGAGCGGCACGCCCCCGTCGCGGAGCCGCTGCGTGAAGCGCTCGGTTTGGTGCATGACCCAGTGCACCTCATCCTCGTCGCACATCTCCGTGATGCCGCGGGCGAGAACCTCCATGGTGCGGCCGGCCATGCCTCCGTAGGTGTGCAGGCCCTCGAAAACGACGACCTCGTTCATGAACTTCTCATGGTCGTCGGGGTTGTCGGTGGTGAGGATGCCGCCGGTGTTGCACTTGGGATCCTGGGCGCCGTCCATCAGAAAGATGTGGCAGGTCTTGGCGATCTGCTTGACGATGTCGGCGATCGAGCGATCGGCCTGGCCCGGCTCGTGCCGCTGGATGTACCAGGCGTTCTCGATGACGCGCGAACCGTCGCAGATCAGCCGCTTCCCGTGCCTGTCGGCCAGGGCGCGAACGCCGCGCAGGTTCTCAAGGCTGAACGGGTGTTGCCCATCGGCGAACGCCTGGAGGCCGACGAACGCCACGTTACCTGCTTCGAGAGTCTCCTCCAACTTCCCGAGGTCCGTGTCTCCGGTGAAGACCGATTGCTTGTGATCGCGCGTGTCGGGGTATTGGATTCCGAGAGGGTTCAAGACGTCGAGCTTGGTGCGGGCGTTGCTCGGCACGACGGAGCCCGGCGGCACCATGGTCGTGACCACCAGCTTGACCGAGCCGAGGTTGTTGTGCGTGGGACACACGTAGGTGTGACCGAGGACTTCGCGCACCGCCGCCTCCAGAGTCTCGAAGTTGCGAGAGCCGGCATAGGCCTCATCACCGATCAGCTGTCCTGCCAGCTGGTCCTGGCTGAAAGCGCTGGTGCCCAGCGAGCACATGTCGAAGGTCACCTGTTCGGGCGTCAAGTTGAAGACGTTGAAGCGGGCTTCCGCGAGGTGCTTCTTGCGCTCCTCAATGGTCGGAAAAGACAGAAGCCTTACAGTCTTGATCTTGTGCGGTTCGTGGCTCACCACTGCCTCCTCGTGGCCTGAATTGGCTGAGTTATCGCCGGTTGGAGCTGGGCGGACAAGCTGGCGAAGATACTAAGGCGGTCCGCCGCGCGACAAGTGTTCGCGATGCGGGGTTGCAGGGAGGCGGTCGGAAGCTGCACGTTGTCTAGCCTGACCCGACAAAGCGAGGAGAAGCGATGGTCTGGAATGCTCTCGAGAAGCACCGAGACGCCGGTCTGCTGGTCTTGCGACTTGGATTCGGCTTGGGATTCCTGTTCTACCACGGCTGGAGCAAGCTGGCAGGCGGCCCGGAACGCTGGGCCCAGGTCGGCGGCGCGATGGAGAGGTTCGGGATCGGATTCGGCCACACGTTCTTCGGGTTCATGGCCTCCTTTTCCGAATCGATTGGCGGGCTGTTGATCGCGCTGGGGCTGTTCTTCCGTCCCGCATGCGCCCTCCTCTGCATCACCATGTTCGTGGCTACGGTCAATCATTATGCTACGGGCCGCGGTACTCCGGGGCACTCGGCGAAGAACGCCATGCTGTTCCTTGGCCTGCTGTTCGTCGGACCGGGCCGGTACAGTCTGGACCAGTGGATCGCCGATAGAACCCGCGGCAAGGATTGAGATAGCCCGAACGGGCGAGTCGTTGAGGGGCCATCGGCCGGCTGACAGAGATTGCAGCCGTCTTCAAAGGAGGTGAAATGGAGGAGTCGTTAACGCTTGGCGGTAGGGTGGGGCGGCGTGCGCTGAGTTTCGTTTCGGGGCTGGGCATGGCCCTCTCTTCTGTGATGACGATCGATCATTTCTACGCCGCGAACTTTCCGGAATCGATCTTCGAGGGCTCGTTCTGCGACATCAGCGCCTTCTTCAATTGCGACGCCTCGGCGTATGCCGGGATCTCCTCGTTGGCCGGGGTGCCGCTCGGTTACTTTGGCCTGTTCGTCGGGACGCTGGTCGCGCTGGGCGCCGTGTTCCCGTCGGCGGCCTTCGAAAGAACGAACAAGACGATCTCGCTGGTGAACGCGGCAGGTGTTGTAGTTCTACTGGCCTACTCGGTCTTCTTCTTGGGAAGTCTCTGCCTACTGTGCAGCGGATTCTACGTTCTCTCGCTTCTCAGCTTCTTCCTTTTCTGGAAGTACGGTATCGATAGGGGAAGGGGCTTCATGGCTGGCTGGTTTAGGCCGTCCTTCAGTCAGTTGGTCGCATTCGCCGTACTGGGGCTCTTGGGGGCCTACGGATTCACGCTCTATACCGATGCGAGGCGGATGGCCCAGTCGGGCGGTGTCGCCGCGCGGGCCGTGAAGGAATACTACAACCTCGCCACCGTCGAGTGGCCCAGCTTCATCTCGCCGTTTTGGACGGTGAAGTCGACGGAGAACTTCGAGGACGCACCGATCCAGATCGTCGAGTACGGGGACCTACTCTGCTCGGACTGCCTCATGTTGTACAGGCAGTTGAAGGAGCTGAAGGCCGAGTTCGAGGGTAAGATGAACGTCGCGTTTCAGCTCTTTCCGCTCGAGGCCAAGTGCAACGATGTCGTGGAGAAGGACCTGCATCCGGGAGCGTGCGATGTGTCCTACATGGCGGCGTACGATCCGGAGAAGTTCTTGGCCATTCACGACGAGATCTTCGACAACTTCCGGCGCGCACGGAGGGAAGAAGCGTGGCGCACGGAGCTTGCCAGCCGCTTTGCCGTAGAGGCGGCGCTGAACGACTCGGCGACGATAGCGCTGGTCGATCGCATGATTCAGACCGGCAGTGAATACGAGAAGACGCACGAGCGGTACGCGCACGGCATAAGATCGACACCGACGATGATCGTGAATAACCGGATGCTCATCGGGACGCTGCCGTACGAGCAACTGCGCGCGATCTTCCATGCACTGGTCGAAGAGTCTGAGGGCGGCGAGCGCAGGTTCATGGAGAGCTGGGTAGAGGAGTAGGTGGCCAGCAGCAACATGATCGGAGGCGGCCGATGATCGACGGCGTTGGTGGAGCGTTCATCTTCTCTAATGATGCGAAGCGGTTGGCTGACTGGTACATCGAGCACCTGGGTCTGGAGTTGGAGGGATCGGCCGATCACGGTGCGTTTTACCAGATGTTCTGGGGCCTGGACGCGGTGAATCCATCCCGGAAGATTGACACGACGTTCTCCATCATGCAGGCCAAGATCGCGCTAGAGGAGAAGAGCGTCGAGGCGGAGCCCGAAGATATGTACGGCGACCAGCCGTTCATGGTGAATCTCAGAGTGCGTGACATAGATGCCGTCCTCGAGTCCCTGTCGGCTAAGGGCGTCGAGCCCATCAAGCGCGAAGACTACGATTACGGTCGATTCGCCTGGGTCCGGGATGTGGATGGCAACCGCGTCGAGCTGTATCAGCCATTAGCGAGTGGATAGGCTCGATGGTGTAACGGCCGCTGCCACGCTCGTGGTTGGGGCGCTGATCCTTCTCGCATTTCTCTGGGTGGCCCTTGTCTCGGTACGAGAGGACGAGTCTCGCGCCGCACGACGGGCGGTTCCCATCGGCGCCCTTCTGTCGCTTCCCTATTTCTTAGTTGGATTTCTCAGTTTCGAGGGCCGAGCATGGGCCGCGGCTACGCTGCTCTCGCTGACCGCGATCGCTATTCTCGTTTTGGTGCTTCCAATCGGCACGAGCCGCCCTGAGCAGGACGAGGTGCCGCGCGGCAGAATCGACGAGCGGGATATCATGTTCTCGAGGCGGCTGCTTCAAGTGGGCTCGCCGAGGTTCGAGGAGTACTACGCCGCGAACCCAAAGGGTCGGCCCAGTACGATCCGTACTCATTCGCCGCCGCCGACGCTTCGTTCACGACGGTGGAGGCCTTGAGGCCCGTTGTGGAAGGTGCTCCCGCCTCCGAGGTGGTCCCGAGCGATCCGGCACGGGTGACGGAGTTCATCAAGCGCTGGGTCCGCAAGATGGGAGCGGTCTCGGTGGGAGTGACCCAACTGCGAGACTATCACCTCTACACCGTCATCGGTCGCGGCGAGCAGTATGGCCAGCCGGTCGCGCTGACTCACGACTATGCTGTGGCGCTGACGGTGGAGATGGATAAGGAGATGGTCGATCGAGCGCCTATGGGACCCATCGTGATGGAGTCGGCACGGCAGTACCTGGACTCGGGCGCCATGGCGGTGCAGGTGGCCGAGTTCATCCGCAACCTCGGTTACGAGGCGCGGGCTCACATCGATGGGAACTATCGGGTGCTCTGCCCGCTGGTCGCGCGTGACGCCGGGCTGGGAGAGATTGGGCGCATGGGCCTGCTCATGACGCCGGAGCTAGGCCCGCGAGTGAGGATCGCCGTGGTGACGACGGACCTTCCGCTCGTTACGGATGAGCGGCGATGCGATCCAACGATGGTCGATTTCTGCGTGCGTTGCAGTAAATGCGCGGATGCCTGTCCCAGCGACGCGATCCCGGTACATGACAGGGTTGAGATCGACGGCGTCGAACGCTGGCGGATCGATTCGGAGGCCTGCTTCACGTTGTGGTGCAAGATGGGAACGGACTGCGGGCGTTGCATGTCGGTCTGCCCCTATTCGCATCCGAACAACTTGCTCCACAACCTGGTCAGAGGGGGCGTGCGCAACTCGTCGCTCTTCAGGCGCCTGGCGATTTGGATGGACGATGTGTTCTACGGTAAGCCGCCGCCGCCCTCGCCTCTTCCGGACTGGATGCGGGTTGGTTGAGAGACTGCTGACTGTGTGAGCGGTTGGCGTAAGGCGGGCTCTGAATTGCCAATATTGAACATTCGAATGTCGACTTTCCAAGAACGGTTGTTCGTTATTCGCTATTCGATATTCGGTGTTCGATATTCAAGGGGGGCCAACCCGTCAGTATCGGTTTGGTCCAGTACTAGAACTCCACTCGAATTGTGTCACCCGATTCCGTCGACGCGAAGACGCCCGTGAACGTCTTCATCTTGTCCGTTCGAGGTTCGCCAACGTGTAGCGTGTAGCTCCCCTCGGCGAAGACCATCGGCGTGAAGTGGCCGCCGCTGATCCGCAGTGTGTAGATGGCTTCGCCCGAGCTCTCCTGCACCACCTGGACTACAGGGTCGCTGGTGCCGGTGACCGCGAGCGTGGGCAAGTGAGCGATGGGCATCCGACCGTAGTTGTCGACCTGCCCGAAGACGACCGGCCAGCCTGGGTAGGGAGCATCTCCTCGAGACGGGTCCGCCCAGCGAGGCCAGGCGGCCAGGCTGATCGTCCGGTCCCTGTGGTCGAAGCGCGCGATTCCGTATCCGGGGGCACGCTCGTGCAAGCGAGTCGGCTCCTTGCCGTATCGGTGCGGGTTCGCCACCGCGTGAACGGTCATCTTGTTGCCGAAACCGTCCACGTGGTCTCCGGTGTAACGGGGTGAGCCGGGTTGGCGGTTGGCTCCAGCGGTCGGCGGAAACCAGCGGCGCGGCCAGAAGTTGGCTATCGACGGGACACACAGCGCGTAACCGGCGTCACCCCACCGGTCGATACCGTACTGGATGGTGCTGGCAAGGTGCTGGTCGCCTGCCAGGTGAACGGCGAAGCCCCTGCGCATCGCTCGCAGCGCTCTGTTGCGGCCCGATTGCGGCCAACCGTTCGAGTCCATGTCGCTGACGGTCTTCTCGTTCGCTGCGTAGTCACCCGGCGCGAGTATCTCCAGGGACGGGATCACCGCTCCGCTGGCCGCACTGTCGGGAAGCGTGGCGACGTTCGCGAAGATCGTCTGCGACAACATCACCTTCATCCAGGTGCCGTCGCTCCAATCGGCGGCCCAACCCTCGAGGAACGACACCTGTCGATCTCCTAGCAGGGTCGCGCCCGCGACGTCTGCACCGGCTATCGGGTCGAAGGATGGATTCTGCGGCCAGCCATTCCAGACCTCGGCTTCGGGAATCAGAGGCGCGGGCGCCGACTTGAACTTGCGGTCTTCGATCACGGCGAAGCTGACGCCGCCGTAGAGGATGTCGGTGTAGTACACCCCGATGCCCTGCTCCGCAGGCGCCGAGTCGTATGGGTCCGGCAGGTGACTGGTTTGCGTTCGCTGCACCATGTTGACCCAATCGGGCGGCAGCTTGTAGCCGCCCTTGTCCTGGGCGGCGGCGCCGGCGAGGCCCTCAGGAGTCGCGATTCCGCCCGCACCCCAGATGTTGCCGTGGTAGACGTCGTGGTCGTCGGGGATGGACACCGTCGGTATCTCCGCCGTCAGACCGCCGAACGCCCAATGCCACAGGTACCACTTGTACAGGTAGTCCTCGTAGGGGTGCGCGCGGTCGGCTCGCGTGGGACTGGCGCCCTCGTAGACCTGGTCGCCGCTGAAGAAGAGGAAGTCGGGCTCGTGTGCCGAGACATGGCGGATTATGTCGTTGTGGGGGAACCAGACTCCCCAACTCCACGGGAATGTCCCGCGGTCGACTCCCGGATGGGCGACGTTGTGGTTCCCGGTGAACGTCGCCACGACGATCTCGTCTTTGTCTATCGGATTCCTTCGAATCACGCCTTCTTGGTAATAGGTGCGCGTCGTTCCATCCGTGGCGCGAAGGACGTAGGCGAGCCGGTAGGGTGAATCGCGCGAAACGTCCCACCCGTCCAGCTCGAACGTCGCGGTATAGCCGGGGACTACGATTCGGCTGCTGGCCACGGTCTCCCACGATGCGCCTTCCCGCACCTGGAAATCCACGTTCAGGCTGTCCGATGAACCGATCGGCATCAGCTGGGCCGTCAGCTTGAGCTTCCCTCTGCTGAGTGTGTGCTGGCTACCGATGATGGGGCCGCCTGTCCGCTCGTCGTGCGCATCGAGCTTGTTGCCATAGACCCGCAAGCGCCGGAACCAGAAGCCGGTCGTGTCGTCGCTCGCCGTGTTCGAGACGAGCGCGATGTTGCCGACGAGGCGGTCCCGGGCGATAGGGCCGACGTTCAGGGCGATGGTCTCGCTATCGCTGGCCGCGTGCGTCGCTGCGAGACTCAACATGTAGCCGTCCGCAGAAGGCTTTACGGACAGGCGGAGACCGATCGAGTCGACAGATGAGAGGCTGGCATCGCTCTCCGCTATCAGGCCGTCTTCCTTCTCGAAGTCGCTGACGAACAGTCTGCCGCGCCCGTCGATGCCGGCGTACAGTCCGGCAGATTCGCCGTAACTGTGATGGACCAGAGCGGCCGCTCGGTAGTCCAGTCCAGCGCCGGCTCCGATCAAGAATCCGGCGCTGCCGGCTTCCGACTCGAGCCCGGCCGGTCTGGTCGTGCCCAACGTGGTGGACAGCTCGACTTCGCCGCGCGCGTCCCCGTCCCCGGAACTCAGGCGACGAGTGAGCACGTGGACCGTTCGCATGGGACCGCCCCCGATGCACTCCAGCCTGCCATCCTTCACTCGCCAATCCTGAAGCCGGTTGGCCCAGAAGCCGGGGCCGACCCAGGTGCGGTCCGGGCTCGTCGTCCACGTGCTCTCGAACGACGAGATCGCTCGTTCGCGCTCACAGGCGATAATGGCTATGAGCAGCGCCAGAACGACCGGTGCGATCCTCATGCTACCTCTCAGTCTGCGGACAACGGTTCGGCGGGTCTTGAGCAAACTGACAACGACATTCTAGCTTGCATAGGTAACTTCGCGTTGGCTGGACCGGCTTGGCAACAAGGGCGGTGACCGAGATGATTCGACTACACAAGCACGCGCTGCCGGC
>JBDHHL010000198.1:0-7837 GCA_039589375.1 Gemmatimonadota bacterium
ACGGGAGTTCCACATAGAACGATGAGTGTGCCGCTCGTGTTGGCCAGCTGGTCAGTTCCGGTGGTGACTCGATCAGAGACCGAATGGCAGGCTCCTCGAAAGCATACGAGTGACCCCCGGAGCGCCAGAAGTAGTAACAGTGGTAGAGGAGCTCGAGGTAGCGGTCGACTGCGGCCGGCTCGGTCCTCTCAGGAACCAGCTCACGCAGGAGGCCCGCAACTCGATCAGCCCGGGCGAACTGATCACGCATCGACAGTGGGAGCCCCAGCTGATCCGCCTCGGCGAGGATGGCTCCAAACTCACGTTCGGCCACCCCTTCGCCTCCGAACACGCGCTCGTATGGAGATACCCGGCCGACTCGCGCCGCGGGTTCCATGCTCCTACCACCTGTCCAAGGGCGTCGCTTCCCTCTAGTCGGTCGCAGAGCCCGTCTCGAGCGCCGCCGGTTCATCCGTGATACCTGACCGCTTGGTCAACCACGGATTGACGAGCCAGAGAACAATCAGAACGAGACCCCACTGCAGAAGCACCGTACCGATGCTGAACGCGCTAACCGGATTGAATGCCGTGCGCCACCCTTCGCCCCATGCCTGGAAGAACCACCAGACCATCAGCACAACCGCTTCTACCGCGCACAGCACGATGGCCCACTCCCACCAGCGTCCGACCTTGAGGTCCGAGCCTGGATGGTTGATGAGCTCTGTGCGAAACTTACGTACACCGAACTTCATGACCGCGAACGCGAAGAAGAAGCCGGACAACATCAAGCCTATGCTCCACACCGTGTCTTGGTTGCCGAAGAATCCCATGGAGAGAGCACTGGGTACACCGGCGAGGAATCCGACGATACCCACCCACCAAATCGCGCGTCCCCTAGACACACCGGCATCCACCAGTACACGGGTGGCTAGCTCGATCATCGAGATCAGACTCGTCCAGGCGGCGAAGATCAGGGCCAGGAAGAACAGGGCCATGAAGAAGCGCCCGGCCGGCATTGTACCGAACAATTGCGGCAACCAGATGAATGTCAGCCCTTCGTTGTCTACACCCCTGAGTTGCTGTGCCGCATCGGGCGCAAGCGCGAACGCTGTGCAGATGACCATGATCCCGGCAAGCAGCGACATCGAGTTATTGCCGAACCCGAGCGTGAACGCGTTGAGCGAAGTATCCTCGTTTCTCCGCATGTACACGGCGTAGGTGAGGATGAGACCCCAGCCCGCACCCGTATCCCACGCGTTTTGAGTGAGCGCCTCGAGCCACACGCGATAGTCGAGCAGTTGTCCCCAATTAGGAGTGAACAGGAAGTTCAATCCTGCAGCGGCACCAGGCAATGTGATCGCGCGGATCGCGAGCACGACGACCAGCACCACCAGGCTCGGGATCAGGACGCTGGCTACCTTTTCGATCCCGCGGACCCCTCTTGCGACCACCACTACGCCCAAGGTTATCGCGACGGCGTGGGTAAGCAGCGCCTGCGGCGACGCGGCGTAGGTACTCCAAAAGGCGTCCGGCGTCGCTCCGGGGATCCCGCCGCTGAGCGCAGCGACGAGGTGGCGGATACACCATCCCATCACAACGCTGTAGTAGAACATGATGGCTGCAGCGCACCACCCAACCCACGCACCCATCCACGCGAATCGCCTGCCAATCAGTTTTCCGAACGCTCCGACAGTCCCCGATCGCGTCGCCTTACCCAACGAGAACTCCACGAGTATCAGCGGGATCGACCAAAGCAGCAGGAACACCACCCAGGCGACGAGAAAACTCCCACCACCGTTCTTCGCTACGATGCGCGGGAATCGCCAGATATTACCCGTCCCGACCGCCATACCGAGCATGGCGAGCATCATCCCCCAGCGGGATGCGAAAACCTCAGATCGTGAACTCAAGGTGCTCAGCCCTCACGCGTTTTAGGCGGTGCCGGACTCGACCCGTAGCAGACTCGCATGCTGCTCCGCCAGCCAACCAAGTACCGCCTCGTTGAAGGTCTCGGCGTGTGAAATCAGTGTGAGGTGTCCGCCATACGGAATCTCGACGTACGAAGAGTTCGGGAGCAGATCAGCAATCTCTCGCTGCCACTCAATCGGTGTGAAGGTGTCCGCCGAGCCGACGACGATCAGGGACGGCTGCTTGATCCGCGCCAGGTCACTCCGCAAGTCACAGTCCTTGAACGTGTCCATGCGGATGCTCCCCGCAGACGACGGAATCCGCAACGGCGCTTCCAGTTCGTATTGTATGACGCGCTCGTTCCCCGGCGACGGATCGAAGACCCAAATACCAAGACGGCCCCACAAGCGAGCCAGCCTCCGAACCAGGAGTGCGGGAGCGAAGCGAGTACTCCAGCGTGCGATCGGTATCAGAAGCGTTCGGTTGAGCCCTACATGTGACAGGTCAAGCCGCGCGAGCGTATTCGTCAGAATTAGGCCCCAAACCCTCTCCGGATACAGCGCGGCGAAACGGATCGCGATGGGCCCACCGAACGAGAGCCCCAAAACGCATACCGACTTCACTTCCAGCGCCTCGAGCACAGCCGCGATGTCGCGAGCGAATTGGTCGAACCGACGCTCAACGCCATCGAATTCGGTGCGAAGGTTAGGCGCGATGACTCGGTACCGCGAGGAGAGCGCGGCGATTTGGTGGCGAAATACCTGGCTGTCCCCAGAGAGACCCGGGACCAGCATCAGCGCCGGGCCTTCGCCAGCGTCGATGACCGGGACACACTCACCCCCAGTCAACGGAACTAGGCGCGGCTCGAGAGATTGGCCCCGATTCCCCCGCAGAGGTGGCGGCTCGGTGGCCAGGTTGCGACGCCGCTTGTCGATCAGGTAGATGCCGATCAGAATCCCGGAGCAAAACCACAGGGGCCGGCGAAACCTCACGGCAGGGTCCTCACCCGATTGCCTCGGCCAAGAAGCCGGCCAGCATGCCCGGTGCGACACGCTCTTGCTTCAGCGTGTCCCGGTCGCGGACTGTGACCGTATCGTCCTCCAATGTCTGCCCGTCCACCGTAATGCAATAAGGAGTGCCGGCTTCGTCCTGACGGCGGTAGCGGCGACCGATGGAGCCAGACTCGTCGTAGAAGGCGGGGAGGCGAACGCGCAGATCATCGAAGATCTTCCGGGCCACCTCCGGCATCCCGTCCTTCTTCACCAGCGGAAAGACAGCGACCTTGGTCGGCGCCAGTCGTGGTTGCAGGCTAAGTACCACCCGCGTTTCACCCTCGATCTCCTCCTCGCGATAAGCATCCGCCAAGAGAACCAGCATCAACCGATCAACCCCACCGGAGGTCTCGATGATATAGGGTACGTAGCGCTCATTCGTAGCTTGTTCGAAGTACTCGAGCTTCTTGCCGGAACGTTTTTGATGGGCGTTGAGGTCGTAGTCGGTTCGGTTGTGGATGCCCTCGAACTCTTGCCAGCCGAATGAGAATTCGTACTCGATGTCGTATGCATCGTACGCGTAGTGCGCCAACTCTTCCCGGGTATGCTGGTGCAGCCGCAGTTTTTCCGGCCGCACGCCGAGAGACTTGACCCATTCCAGCCTCTCGTCCCTCCAGTAGTCAAACCACTTGAGGTCTGTCCCGGGTTTCACGAAGAACTGCATTTCCATCTGCTCGAACTCGCGCGTCCGAAAGATGAAGTTTCCCGGCGTGATCTCATTCCGAAACGCCTTACCGATCTGGGCAATGCCAAAAGGTATCTTCTGCCGGGATGAGTTGAGCACGTTCGGAAAGTTGATGTAGATCCCCTGCGCCGTTTCAGGCCGCAGGTAGATTGGGGCCGCCTCGTCCTCCACCGGACCCATGAAGGTCTTGAACATGAGATTGAACATGCGCGGCGGGGTGAACTGTTCCTTCATCCCGCAAATGGGGCACTGATTCTCGACCTCATCGGCACGGAAGCGGCGGTGGCAGTTCTTGCATTCGATGAGCGGGTCTGTGAAACCCTCGACGTGACCGCTCGCCACCCAGACCTCCGGGTGCATGAGAATCCCAGCATCGAGCCCTTCGATGTCGGGGCGCGTGGTGACCATGTCCCTCCACCACAGCCCTTTGACGTTCTGCTTCAGCTCGACGCCCAGCGGGCCGTAGTCCCAAACCGACCCGAGCCCGCCGTATACTTCGGAAGACTGATACACGAAGCCCCGCCGTTTACATAGCGAGACCAGCTTCTCCATTAGATCGCCGTTCGACATTAGACCTCGGGAATACTTGTATGTGTGATCGGTTGCAGCGCCAATCGCGCGCGTCCGCGGGCGCTCAAAGTCTACCCCCACGGGCAAGTGCACGGCAAGCGTCCTCCGCGAGTCGGGCTACGTCCTCGCTGCTCAGCGTGCGGCCCGGGTCGTGAACGGCCACTACGCCGGGTGGCGTGGATCCGTCCACACGCCCACAGACTAGCAAAGCCGGCACACCCGCCAACCTGGCCGCTTCCAGCAACCGTCCGGTGACCTTGCCCATACCACTCTGGGCATCGAAACGACCCTCGCCGGTGACCAGCAGATCGGCACCGGAAAGGATTTCCCGCAGATTCCCACGCCGCAGCATCCACTCCGAGCCGGCCACCAGGTCGGCGCCCAAGAACGCCCGTGCGCCTGCGCCCAGCCCACCTGCTGCTCCAGCACCCGGCAGCTCGGCCACCTCGATGCCGAGGTCCAGCCTGATCAATGCAGCCAAACGCTCGAGCCCGAGCTCGAGCTGCTGGACATCCTCAGGTCGCGCCCCCTTCTGCGGCCCATAGACGACAGCCGCTCCTCGAGGACCGGTCAGCTGGTTTTGCACATCGCACAGCGCCATGACAGGTGCAGCGAATCGCTGCGACGGAGCATCTATCCGCCTGAGTCTTGCCAGGGGTCCCCCACCCTCTCCCAGCGGTGTGCCCGCCGCCCCGCTGAAGCCCCACCCCAGCGCCTTAGCCATCCCCGTACCACCGTCGACCGTTGCGCTGCCGCCCAATCCCAGGATGACTTCCGAGGCGCCGACAGCCACAGCTGCCAGCAGCAGTTCCCCTACTCCCCGCGTCGTGCTGTGGAGAGGGTCGAGGCGACCGCGGGGTACCAAGTGCAGCCCGCAGGCTTCAGCGGATTCTATCACCACCGTTGAACCCGACCGGACGTAGCGGGCCGTGGTCCTGTCACCGAGTGGGCCCGTCACCTCGATCGCTTCCATGGCTCCTCCCTCGAGAGCCACGTAGGCCTCGAGCAGGCCATTCCCCCCGTCCGACAGCGGGCATTGCAGAATCTCGGCGGCCGGCCACACCGCGGTCACGCCGGCCGCCATCGCCTGTGCGGCTTGCTCCGGTCCGAGCGTCCCCTTGAACGCCGTAGGTGCAACCAGTACGGTGGCCACAGGCTGATTCATCATCGCATCCCCGGTGCCCCTAGATTCCTCGTTCCACACTCCACCGATATCGTCGTTGGCGGCAGCATACATCTATCCTTTTACGGCCTGCCTCGCGATAAAGCCACCCGCGCGCTGATCAAAGGGGTGCATGATGCTCGCCGGTGCACTGTAACAGTGTCGAGCGAAGTCGCTCGGGCTCCGGTCGGTGGGGCAGCGGTATTGCGGAGAGCCGCCCGCCATCTTCTCTTATAGACACTCCTCTGAGGAACAACCTCAGCCAAAGGAACCTATCGCTCGCTAATCGTTTGGAGGGGGTGACAAATGCACAAGGTGGTGACACCCGAAGCGGCTACGGGCCGCGCCGTACTTACCCACGTGATGGTGGATGTGTACGGCGTGGATCGTAAGACGCTGAATGATCCGAACCAGATTGGAGAGATCCTCATTGGTGCCGCCGTAGCGGCCACGCTGCACCCACTCGCCGAACCGGCGGCCTATCGTTACCCGGGCCAAGGGTTGACCATCTTCCTGCCAATCCGCGAGTCACATTTCGCGATCCACACCTACCCGGAACACGGCTACGCCTCTATCGATATCGTGAGCTGCGCGCTCGCCGATCGGGCCACCCGCGCACGCGATCACATTGTGGAACGGCTGGGTGGGGACCGCGTTGAGACCGAGATCCTGTACCGCGGATTCCTGGAGGAAAGTGAATCCTGAGGCTAGATATTGTGACCAGCCCGTCCCTCTGTGCCCGCGGGGACGGGCCGGTTACGCAGGAAGAACCGCTAGTTAGCTCTTCTCGATCGCGGGCGCAGACCGTCGACCCGCTCTCAATAGTACAATATTCTCTCCTCAAAGTAGTCACGCAGAAAGGCCTCGTACCACTCCTCGACAAGCTGGTTTTCATCGCTACTGACCGCATCGATTTCTGCACGCGGTTCATCGGGAGCGAAGTAGAACATCAGCTCCAAACTCTTGGGAGACAGGTGACGAGCCCCGTCAGGTACTTCGCGAAACCGAGTGAGGGGCGAGCGCCCACAAAGCGCGAAACCTGCGCGTACGAAACTGTACATCCAGACGGCGTATTCCCTCACATGGGGGAAGACCGATCGAAGCGTGTTGAGTACGCCGTCGAACAACGGCGGTATATAGACGATCTGGGCCGCCAGGAGTCCCTCCTGCGGCTCGAGCTGCGATCGCAGCTGGGTGTAGAATTCCTTGTTGTAGAGACGTCCCAGGATGGGGCTGGTCGGATCGGGAAGATCACACAGCATCAAATCGAACGGCTCCGAGGAACGATACGCAAGCGCATCGGCGTTGACGACCTCAACTCGTTCGTCCAGCAAGCTCCCCTGATTGAGTTCGACAAGCCTGGGATGGGTTCGGGCCAGTTCCGTAATCGCCGGATCGATATCGACGATGCTTATCAGTTCTATCTCGCTCCCGAAGTGGCGTAGCAGCTCCCGCGCGACCAACCCATCGCCTCCGCCCATAACGCCAACGCGCCGCAAGGGACTGCGCCGGAACAATACGGGCACCACGGACAGCGATTCGTGAAACCGGTGCTCGTCCCCGCTATAGAACTGGATCTCACCATCCAGCAGAAGCATCAGCTCCTGTTTCGGCGTCTCGATGAGCAGGATCCGCTGAAAATCGGTTTGCTCTTCCACCAGGACGCGGGCGCCCCCATCTCGGAGAGCGTCCAACTTGGCGTCCTCGGGTCGCCGGACGATCCCGGGCAACTCGCTCAGTCGCTTCCAATACGAGTCCAAGTCAGCCATCGAGTCTCAGTCGGGATCAGGTCCCGGACGGTAGCGATTTGTGATTGGAAGTCGTCGGTCCTTTCCGAAGGCCCGCGACGACGTGCGGATCCCCGGCGGCGCCTGTCGCCGCTTGTACTCGGCGCGGTCGATCATCTCGAGGACTTCGTTCACCACCGTACGATCGAAGCCCGCCTTCTCGATCTCCTCGGGGCTGCGATCCTCTTCCACGTACGCCGCGATGATCGGATCGAGTATTTCGTACGGCGGCAGCGTGTCGCTGTCGAACTGGTTCTCGCGCAGCTCGGCCGACGGCGGTTTTTTGGCGACCCGATCCGGGATCAGCTTTTCGCGGCTGTTCCACCAGCGGGTCAGGCGGTACACCCAAGTCTTGGGTACGTCCTTGAGGATCGCGAACCCTCCAACCATGTCTCCGTAGAGAGTCGCGTACCCGACGCTCATCTCGCTCTTGTTGCCAGTAGCGAGAACGAGCCAGCCGTACTTGTTGGACAGGGCCATCAGCAGGTTGCCCCGGATTCGAGCCTGAATGTTCTCTTCCGCTACGTTCGGCTCGGTACCGGCGAACGGTTTCGCAAGCGCCTTCAGGTAGCACTCGAAGAGGCCGTCGATAGGTATCTCGTGGAAACCGACACCCAGGGAACGCGCGATCTCTGCGGCGTCCTCCCGGTTATGGGGTGCCGTATACTGAGACGGCATCGAGACTGCGGTGACC
>JBDHHL010000199.1:0-7835 GCA_039589375.1 Gemmatimonadota bacterium
AGGACGGGGTACTCCTCACTTTGTGAGCGGGTTTTGAATGTTGAATGTAGAACAACGAATATCGAATGGTGAAGGATGATGCCGTAGGCGTCGACATTCGGCCGCTGGAATCGCACGACGACTTCCGGCAGTGCGTCGCTCTGCAGTACGAGATCTGGGGTGAAGATTTCGGGGAAAGCGCTCCGCCGTCGATCTTGATGGTCACCCAGAAGGTGGGAGGCGTCGCCGCCGGAGCGTTCGATGCGGACGGTACGCTGCTGGGTTTCGTATTCGGAATCAGCGGCGTACGAGAGGGCCGGTTGGCTCACTGGTCTGACATGCTGGGCGTGCGCGAGGAAGCCCGTGACCTGGGACTGGGTCGGCGACTGAAAGAATACCAGCGCGAGGTCTTGCTCGGGAACGGTATCGACGTCGCCTACTGGACGTACGACCCTCTGGAAGCACGCAACGCCCACGTGAACATCAACCGGCTGGGAGCCATACCGACCGAGTACATACCCGACATGTACGGCGAAGTTGTGCGTAGCCCGCGGCTGTCAGGACTGAGCACCGACCGCTTCATCGTGAGGTGGGAGCTGAGCCATCCGAGGGTGGAGGCCGCAATAGCCGGCCAGTCGCCGGTGGTGTTGGCCCATGCGGTCTCAGCGCCGATCGCGAATGCCGAGGCGGATTCCGGGAAGCCAGTACAGCCGGAGCTGGGACGGCCGGAGGGACGGTCGGTTCGGATCGAGGTCCCCGCCAACGTCCACAGCGTCAAAGCGAAATCGATGGAGGCAGCACGCGCGTGGCGTCTGGCCACGCGAGGCGCGTTCCTCCACTATCTCTCAAACGGGTATCACGTGATCGGCTTCCACCGTGATGCCGAGAGCGGCCGCTGCTTCTACCTGCTCACCGAAGCCTGAGGCGAGAACTCGCATGCCGATCGTCATCAAACGCATAAGCCTGCGCGAGATTCACTTGCCCTTGAAGCAGGCGTTTCGGATCTCGTCGGGCATGACGACGACCCGCAGAATCCTGCTGCTCGAGCTCGCAGACCGGGACGGCGCAACGGTGTGGGCCGAGTGCACGGCGGGCGAACAGCCCAACTACTCGCCGGAGACCATCGATACCGCGTGGCTGGCGGTCAGCGAGTGGGTGGCACCGCGCGTGCTGGGTCGAGAATTCGACGGCCCCGAGGAGATCCACTCGGAGCTCGAGCGTGACTTCAGGGGCCACAACATGGCGAAGGCCGCAGTGGAGATGGGCGCTTGGGCTCTAACCGCCGAGCGCCAAGGCTCGAGCCTGTCAAAGCTGCTAGGTGGCACCCGCGAGCAGATCGGTACCGGCATCTCGCTTGGCATCCAGCCCGACCCTCAAACGCTGGCCGGCGTCGCTGCGGCCGCATACGCCGAGGGTTACAGGAAGGTCAAGTGCAAGATCGCGCCCGGGCTCGACATCGACTACATCGCGGCCGTGCGTGAAGCGTTGGGCCCTGACGCCCCGCTCATGGCGGATGCCAACAGCGCGTACACGCTGGAGGACGCCGATCATCTGGCCCGGCTGGACGAGTTCCGGCTGCTGATGATCGAGCAGCCGCTGGCCAGCGATGACCTGGTGCGCCATGCCGAGCTGCAGAGGCGCATGCGAACTCCGATCTGCCTGGACGAGTCGATCACCGGCGTGGACAAAGCGGAGGACATGTTGACCCTGGGCAGTGGCAAGATCGTCAACATCAAGCCGGCCCGGGTAGGCGGCTTCACGCAGGCCAAAGCGATCCACGATCTGTGCGCGGCTCGCAACGTGCCGGTGTGGCACGGCGGCATGCTGGAGAGCGGAGTCGGCCGGGCTTACAACGTGGCGCTGGCCTCGCTGCCCAACTTCAGGATCGCTGGCGACCTCAGTCCCAGCGCCCGCTACTGGAAGCAGGATATCGTGACGCCCGAGTGGACCATGGACGCCAGCGGTATGGTCACGGTGCCAAGCGATCGTCCGGGGCTCGGGGTCACGGTGGACCTGGACCGCGTGGACGATCTGACGGTCCGGGCTCAGACCCTCCTATCAGAGTGAGGGGCTGACCAGATGACGTGGCTGAATTCGCTCTTCCCAGCTGAACTCCAAGAGCGACTACTGGACCTGCGCCACGACCTCCACCGACTGCCCGAACTCTCGTTCGCGGAGGAACACACCGCCGCCCGCTTGCAGGACGAGCTGGCGGCGTTGAATCCCAGCGAGCTGACGCGTATCGCGGGCACCGGCGTGACCGCCAGGATCCGCGGCGAAAACCCTGGAGCGCCCGTAGTCGCGCTGCGGGGCGACATGGACGCGCTGCCGATCCAAGAGGCAACCGGGCTTCCATACGCTTCGGAACGCGACGGTGTGATGCACGCCTGCGGCCACGACGTTCACGCGGCTTGGACCGTGGGAGCGGCCTACCTGCTTACGCGGCGGCCGGCAACCGGCGATGTGATGATCCTGCTGCAGCCGGGAGAGGAGACGGGGCGAGGCGCGCCGGCCGTTCAGGAGTCGGGTGCCCTGGACCGTGTCGCCGCCATCTTCGGGGCTCACGTCGACAGGCGCTTTTCGGTGGGCCAGGTGGTGGCCCAGTCGGGCCCTTTAGCCGCGGCCGCCGATTCTTTCGCCATCGAACTCAGGGGGAGAGGCGCACACGGCGCTCGACCACACGAAGGCATCGACCCCATCGTCGGCGCCGGGGCGTTGATCGGGGCGCTGCAGACGATCGTATCACGTCGCCTGAGCCCAGGTACGCCCGGCGTCGTCTCGATAGGCGCGGTGCGGGCGGGAACCGCTCCCAACGTCATACCCGATACGGCGACCCTCGAAGGTACGCTTCGCTCGCTCGATCCGCAGACCCGAACGATACTCCACGAGGAGCTGGAGCTGATCGTCGAGCGGACCGCACAGGCGCACGGCCTCGAGTCGCGTCTCGAGCTAGAGCTCGGGCCGCCACCGATCGTGAACGAGGCGCGACCGGTAGAGTGGGCTCGCCGAGCGGTGAAATCGGTCCTCGGGGATACGGCGCTGGTTCCGCTGGGATCGTTGAACATGGGCGGCGAGGATTTCGCCTACTACCTGGAGAAGCTCACCGGCTGCTTCCTGCGCGTTGGCGCCCGGGAGGAAGGCGGCGAGTTCATCCCGGCTCATTCCCCTCAATTCTACGCAGCGGACGAGAGCATCTTCGTAGGCGCTGCGGTACTGGCTGAGACAGCGCGTGTGGCGGCCGAGAGCCTGAACGCCACACCCGCCCCGAGTGGCTGAGGGCGCCAGAGGCATGGGGACGGGGCGGGTGCAGCAGGAAAGCCGCGCGCATCATCAAGCAGCCGCGAGCGGCTGAAGCTCCCTGACTAATCGACGAACCTTCTCCGCCGGTTGCGATAGCCGGCACGCCTGAGCGGCGCCTCGTCCGAGGCCTGGTCCCGAGAGTCCGGGAACGCGGAGAGATGGACCAGGCTTCCGCGATCCTCAAGTAGACCGCCCAGTATTTTGCCGGATAGAACTCGATAGCTCCCCCGCCCTACCGTGGGAGCCTCGGTCCGTGTTGCCGAGCGTACTCGCTGCAGAAAGCTCTTCGCGGTTTCCGAGCCGGACGCCTCCCGATCCTCGCGACGGCGGCCTGCGGCCATCGCGTCCAGCACGTACCCGCCGACCAGTCGCTTGTGCAGCCGCGCGTACAGCCGATGGCAGCCGATGACGTCCATGCCCAGCGGCTCATCATCGAGCAGGACGAGCAGCCCGATCTGGTCGTCAACCCAGGGGAAGTGCTTCGACCACTCGTTCATGTCGAACGACCTCAACTCGTACAGGTGATCGAGCGCGCCCGTCGCCGAGCGCCCGCCCAGCTTGGCGTTGTAGCCGGCGATCTCGTCCCAGACATCGCCCTGCGCTTCGGAGAGCGCCCGCGGCGACGGGACCTCACGCGCCGCCGCATATGCCGCCTCCATCTTCCGCGCGTGACGTCGGACATTTGCCGGTGAGTAGTGGAGGCCGTGGCGGAACTCACGACTCGTGAAGCGCCAGCGCCCGTGCTCCATGCAGGAAACGGGGATCGTGGTCGTCGTGCTCGCCGCCAGGACGATCGTGCGGTTGGTCATCCTGTTCTGCCTGGCACCGATCAGCTGCTCGCCGTCTAGGATCAGCACGTCTGCCTCACCACCGGTTTCAACCAACAGCTCGGGTACCGTACCGCTGCCGACCTCGCTGACCCTGAGCGCCCCAGCCTCCAGGGCGTCCCGGAGCAGCTGATACGGAAGCTGCCGTGGGTTCGGATCGACCAGCGGGTGAAGGGTGAGCGATTCGTGCTTCTGCGCCTCAGCCAGCTTGAAATCGAGCATACCACTCTCCTTGCAGGTGTTCGCACCGTCTGAGGAGATGATACGAGGGGGCTCTGACATCACGGGTCAGGGAAGCAAGGGCGTGGGCCTTGTCCGCATCCCGATCGTCGCCTAGGGTGGCCAAGGGGTCTAGCACGGGACGGGGAACAGCGAACCTTGATGGGGTGTTCCAACGTAGTCATGGTTAGGCCATGCTAATGCGGAGGGTCCGACACGGAGTATTGCTCTCACTGGCAGCGCTTTCGCTCCTGGCGGTTGCGAGCGAGGCCGCAGCACAGGGGCGGCCGTATGCCCGTAAGGCTCCCATCCCCGAAGACGCCGCCAACGATCCCTACCTGAACGTAGAGATCAACTCCGTCACCAACGCCACCGTGCCGTCGAGATCAGAAGTCGAGGCCCCTCCCTACCCCGGCGCCATGATCATCCGCAGCATACCCCCGCGAACCCTGTCCGCCGGCTCTGACCGCTACACGACGCTACCCGTGCTGGTCCTGGTCACCCCCGACGAGCCGGAGCAGGTGATCGCCTACTACGAGGAGTGGCTGAGTCACTGGAGCAGACAGGAGATCCGGTTCGCTCACTACTTCTGGCTGGGCGGAGACGATTTCGACCCGCTTCAGATGTCGGGAAAAGTCACGCCGTCGGTACAGGTGATCCAAGCAGGCGACATCAGGCTCGTACCCGATGCAAAGACCGAGATCCACGTGCGCTACAGCCCTGGCGGCGGCTATTCCTCCGGGTCGCAAAGCGAGCAGTAGCCGGCTCGACTTCGGGCGAACCCTGTCGCGCGCGCCCGATAGTGTAGCGCCCAAGAGACAGACGGTCTGACCGTCAACGATTTCCCGCCAGCCGAACGTGCCGTTTAGCGCACAAGACCCGACAGCCAACCTCCAAAACTCGCGGCACGGCGGTTGCACATACTCAATCGCAACCGGAACGCCCGGCCCCGCCACGGGCTACACAGGGAGTCCAATAAATGCGGCCGCGCATTCCTCTCTCAGTCTTCGTGCCCATACTGTTAGCGACGATATTCCTAGTCCTTGTCTAGCATTTGGGCCGATCCGCAGCACAGCAACCGGCGTGGATGTCCGCGAGCATCCTCGCCGGTTCATTTTTGGCCCCTGCATTTGCCGCCAACCAAGGTCGGACCGAATTCCCTGGTCAATCGGGCATTTTGACCTGTGAGAGCGGGCCTCAAGCCCGGGCAGCGCGTTCTCTCGTCGATCCGGAGGAGGTCGGAGCCGGAGGCGGCCCACTGTGGATGCGCTCTGGGCCTCGGGTACGTGCCCGACCATCTCCGTGACTTTACAGCTCGTTTGATCGTCATAACTTACGGCGCATCCCCCCGCTTTGACCCCCCAATCCAACCGCAGGAGAAAGCTCATGCACAGATGGCGTAGCCTCATCGCGTCAGCGACCTGTGCCCTCGTTGTGACGGTCATGGCGTGTGGTGACGACGGCAGCGGGGTAACGGGCGCCCAACCGGACGTACTCTCGGTGGCCCCGGACAGCGGGAACGTCGGGACGATGATCGAGATCCTCGGCTCCAACTTCGACGATGGCGCGGGCGTAGCATTCGACGACTGGATTGCGGATTCGGTGATCTTCATCGACGGGACGACTCTGCTGGCGTTCGCGCCCGATAGCGTGAAGCCCGATGTGATCTACGACGTCACCGTGGTGAACCCAGGCGGTAAATGGGACGAGCTGGCCGACGCCTACAAGGGAGTCGCGCCGGCACTGCTGATCATGAACGGCGTCTCGAAGCCGGCCGGCAACAACGGGAGCACGGTTATCCTGGAGGGCAAATCATTCGGTGACCTATTGGGCAAGGGGCAAGTGTTCTTCACGGACGACGCCGGTCTGCCGGTCGAGGCCGCGGTTGTGATGCCCGACAACTGGACGAACGACTTCATCGTGACCACGGTTCCTAACTCTGCGGCGACAGGGCCTGCCTGGGTCGAGACGCCGACGGGCGCGACTGACTCGATCACCTTCACGGTGACGCAGTCGGCCACGTTCAGCCCGTCGCTCATCCTCTGGACGGAGACCGAACCGCTGCCCGACCCGAGCCAGGGCCACGGCGCCGTCTTCTTCCCGATCGACGAAGGCGCCGGCGCAGGTAACCTCGTCTACATCACCGGTGGCGCCGACGGGTCGCTGGCATCTCGGACGACGGTGGCCTATTCGGAGATCGATGCCGGCGGCAACTTCTCGACCTACACGAACGCCACGGCGCTTCCGGAGGCACGGGCGTTCCACGGCGCTACGGCGGCTACGCCGTTCAATGCCCTCATCGACACACTGGTTGCCGGCTACCTGTTCGTCATCGGAGGTATCGATGACAGCGGCGCTCCCACGAACACGGTCTACAAAGCCACGGTGGAGGTGGACCGCTCGGTCGGTACCTGGTCCGCGACCACAGCGCTGCCGGTTTCGCTCCACTCGATGGGCGCCATGATCTTCCGCTCATGGCTCTACGTGGCGGGGGGCTCGAGCGTCGGCGACGCACCGCGGCCGGAGGTCTATCGGGCCTATATCAATCCGGACGGCACATTGGGCGATTGGGAGAGCCAGACATCCCTCCCATACGCCCGGACCTACGCCCCGCTGATCCAGTTAGCAGGCGTTCTGTACGTGCTGGGAGGCGAAACAGGCGCGGTGGCTCCGGGTGACAACTCTCTGACCACGACGAGAACGTCCGACATCCATTACCATCGCCTGGACCTGCGGACCGGTGAGTTGCAGGAGATGTCATGGTCTGCCAACCCGGGCAGCCTGATCAAGGCCGTATCGAAGCATTCGGCGGTCGCTGTGGGTGGCACCATTCTCGTGAGCGGTGGACTCTATGGTGGAGCCGGTAACTCCGCTACGGAACAGCAGTACGCGTCGATCAACGTGGACGGCACGATCGGCAGCTTCGGCGGTGCGACCGGATCACATACCATAGCCGGGAGCTCGGGAGCCGGAGGCGTGCCGTTCTTCCATCACGCGGCCATCGGCTACGTGGACGCGGCCGACGTGGCCCACGTCGTCATCCTGGGCGGAAACAACGTGGGGGATGCGGCCGCGCCGGTCGCCAATACCTACTTCTATTAGACTCGATCTTTCGAGTCCTGATCCAGTTTCGACAGTGTGGAGCGCGGTGGGCCAGCCCGCCGCGCTCCGTCTCTTTCGTCAGTCCAGCGCCGCAGGATGGCTAACGGCGCTTGCGGTCGACACCTGTGGGGCTGTGCGGCCACGTGGCCAGCGCTATGTTGTTGCACGCGCCATGGACCCTCTTATCCGCTTTCTCAAGCCTGCTACTCGACAGCTCTCGTCCGATGTCGGCCGAGACCGTTATCGCGGCGCTCTACTGGGCCTGGCGGTGGGAAACGCGCTGGGCTGCCAGGTCGAAGGACAATCGGCGGCAACCATCCTCTCGCGCGTGCCAGCCGGTGTACGCGAAATCCCGGTCCACGAACCGAGCCTGCCCTGGGACGATCACGCCGCGCAGGCGCTCGAACT
>JBDHHL010000200.1:0-12877 GCA_039589375.1 Gemmatimonadota bacterium
GATGGCGGCCCCGAACGTCTCGAGGCTGGCCAGGCCGTCGTTATTCGTGAAGAACTGGTCGACAACCGATTCGAGGGCCGCCTGTGTCTCGGCCGGGTCGACGTCGGGAGTCACAGTTGTGGGGTCGTCTTCGCACGCGGCGACGAAGGAGAAAGCCAGTGCGAACGTAACGAGGCGCGCGAGCTGAAATCGCTTGGTTCCCTTCACCGTTACCTCCTGTTTCGATTGGTCGCTTTCGGTTGGCGTAGTCGGGCCACACTGTTAGACAGATGACACTTGCTGTTCTTGGTTACGGGGGATATGCCGTGTGGTGCAATGCGGGGAGGGAGCGCATCCAAATCCAAGCTACCAAAAAAGCCGGAGCGCGCAAGCCTTTGTGGCTTCAGTCATTCGGTCGGCCTGGCGGCGGAGATCTTGAACGCGATGTAGAGGGCGATAGCCAGTGAGACCAGGTCGATCGGGTCGAAATAGGTGTCCAGCGCCGCCCAAAGACTGCCCGGGCTGGAGAATATGCTGATAACCCCTCCAGGACCCTGGCCCTCCACCCACCCTGTGAGGGCAGCCGTTGCGAGCAGGGTCCCAAGTAGAGACCCGAAGATCGTTCCCAAGCACCCCACCAACCGGAAGGACCCGGTCTGGCCTGCTCCCCGCAAGCGGACGCTCATACCCACCATGAGCGCAACCGCCACGGCCAGCGGGCTTGCGCCCTGTCCGGCGGGGATAGCCAGCGCGGCCCAGATCAGCGCTCCTGCGACGGCCGCGCCTATCGCTGCGCTGACGGCTCGGCGGAGGCTCGGACGGCTTTCTCTCCGTGCCTTCGCCCGTTCGTCTGCTGCCGTATCGGACACCTCCAGCAGTATCCTCTCGCCGGAACTTGTCTCGATCACCACCGGCCCCATCGGCACGGAATCAGCCCTGCTCAGGATGTTGTCGACGTGCTCGAATTCTGACAGGGCCCGTCCGAACTCCTCCTCGGGGAAGAACTCAGGACGAGAACGCTCGGACTCTGGCAGCAGGTCGTCCTCCGGCAGCAGCTCGTCCGTCTCTGTAGTTGAGGGTTGGTCTTCGAGTCCGATGAAGCGCGATGCCTCCTCATCCGAGGCCTCGACCAATAACTCCAACTCGCTGGGAGCTTCATCCAGGAACTCCGGTTGCCAGGCCGGCTCCGCAGGCAGTTCCTCGTCGAGTTGCTCGGGTGCGGCTAAGCTTGGCGCCAGATCGTGCTCTTCATCTTCTGGGAGTACGTGCTCGAGCTGTTCTGGCTCGGCGACGACTTCAGCGATCTCACTGGGCTCGGCGGGCTCCGAGATTCCTCCCGTCTCCAGCGCATCGAGGGCCTGTTCTATCGCTGCGGCTGCCTCGGCCTCCGTCATCTCAGCGGCTTCCGGACTCTCCCCGACCGGCACGACATCCTCGGTGGCTGCCAAAGGTATCGGTTCCTCGGCTTCCGCCACCTCGGTCGCGTCGGGAACAGCCGGGACGGCTGGCGGCTCCGTCAACGTTGGTGGCTCCGTGACGGGCGTGCCTTCGGCGCGAGTAGCAGCGACCGCCGTGCCCGGCGTCGCGGCGATCGGTACCCCGTCGTCCCCGACCTGATACTCGAATTCGATGCCGTTCTTCTGGAGTTCGTAGCCGATCCGCCCGAGAAAGTTCTGTGAGTCCTCCGGCGGGGACTCGTTGCAGATGAGCCGAACGATGGTGTCCTGGGGTCTCGCGGCGTGCGCTTCAGCGAAATCGCTGCTGCGGATGTAACGGACGTAGTGCTTGACCTTGGCGGAGAGCTGCTGGTGCATCGACGCGGTATCGCTCCACGGCCGGGACTCCTCGATCAACAGGACGAGCTTCCCCGTAAGCTCATCGACCGTCTCTCTGTCGATTCTGGAGGGTTCAGACATCATCCTCCCGTTTCCCCCCGCTTCACGATGGTGCCGTGACCTCCGCGTCTTCTTCCCTGATGTCCGACGACGTTGACGGGATCGCTCATGGAGATTGTCGCTGCCCGGCTGTCCCCCCGTCGCCTCGGCGCTAGACCGGCGATTCGATGCGATACACGATCTCGCCGGCCTCGCCAGGCTCGGCTGCTGCACGCCCTTCTGACACCAGTGCCATGAGGGCATACTCTACTTCGGTCTGCGGCACGCCCGCGTGCTGAGTGGCTTCTGAGGCTGTGATTCGGCCGCCCTGAGCCATGGCGCGCCACACGATCTGGTCCTTGATCGTGGCCAGTCGCCCGTCATCGGAGCGATCCCGTTTGCGGGATGCTCTCAGCATCGCTGCGCCCGCAACGATCGGGACGACCCCTAAGAGGAAGATAGCCAGGAACGCCATTCCGCTCGACAGGTCCACGACGAACGTGAACAGCCAGAGCATCACGACCCCCAACCCGACGGCAATCGCGCCTAGAGCAGATCTCGACACGCCAAGAAGCTAACATTGAAGGAAAACTCAGTCTAGCTAGAGGTGGGCAGCCGCCCGCAAGCCGATTCGGGCTGTGGAGACTACATCATTCCCGCAACATGCCAGATACCGTCAGGCTTGAACCAGGCATATGCTGCGAACGCTACGGCATAGGCCAGCACGAACCAAGCGAGGCGGGTGGCCGGCACGATCGGCTTGTTGGCCTCTTGGCGCCGCACGATTTCGGCGAACGCCAGAGCGAGTTGCAGTGCTATGACGGCGAATGCTCCTGGTAGAAGGTATTCCGCCCAGGGATGCCCGAGAAGGAAACCGGCAGACAGGACCCCGACGTCCTCGCCAGCGATGAGGTTGACCGTCTGGCGGTATCCTCGCTCGCGCCGCGCCTGCCAGGCGACATAGGCGTAGGCTACGCCGAGGAGCAGCGATGCGATCATCGCTGGCAGCAGCACGGGCATTCCGCGCAACTCGATCAACGGGCCGTAGGCCAGATGCATGGCTGAGATGAGCAACAGGATGATGGGGCTTGCCAGCGGGCGGGTAGCTGTGGCTTGGTTGAGATCTGTCATCTGTAGCCAGCCTGACCTCGGCCAGGCGTGAGTGGTGAAACATGAGGATCCTATTGTCGCATTGGACCGGTGACAAGATGGATATGGAAGCCGCGCAGCTAGCCTGGCGGCCCTTGGCCGAATACCTTGCTCGACCATGATCGGATCGGTGTCTGCATATGCCAGCGCGTCGAATTGGCTGAATCGCTCGCTGCGTGGCTTGGGCTTGCTATGCGCAGGGTGGATCTGCGCGCCTGCGATGGCGGCGGCACAGGGTGTGGTGGACGCGGAGCACGGCCTTGTGGGCGTTGCGCAGTCGCTCCGCGGCCTGGGAAACGCCAAGCGGGTCCTGGTAATAGGCGCGCACCCGGACGACGAAGACACCAGCCTGCTGGCCGTTCTCGTGCGAGGTCTTGGTGCCGACGCGGCCTATCTTGCGCTAAACCGCGGAGAGGGTGGGCAGAACCTGATCGGCCCGGAGTTGGGTGTTGGCCTTGGACTTCTTCGGACCGAGGAACTGCTGGCGGCGCGGCGTCTGGATGGTGCCCGCCAGTTCTTCACGCGCGCTTACGACTTTGGCTACTCGAAATCTGCCGATGAGACTTTCCGGTTCTGGCCTAGGGACTCGCTGTTGGCAGACGTGGTACATGCGGTTAGAAAGTTCCGCCCGCAGGTCGTGGTTTCTATCTTCACCGGCACGACGCGAGACGGACATGGCCAACACCAGGTCGCCGGAATTCTGGCCCGCGAGGCCTTCGAGGCCGCCGGCGATCCGAGCCGGTTTCCCGAGCAGCTGGCCGGTGGGCTACCGGCGTGGGCACCGGTGAAGCTCTACCGCTCGACGCGTTTCGATACGACGAAGACGACGCTGAGAATCGAGACCGGTACGTTGGATCTTCTGCTCGGGCGTTCCTACCACCAGATCGCTATGGCCAGCCGCAGCCGACACCGCTCCCAAGATATGGGTCGCATCGAATCGCTCGGGCCGAGGCAAACGAGGGTGGAACTGCTGGAGAGTCGGGTCGTGGCAGAAGCGGACCGCTCAGAAGAGTCGCTTTTCGATGGCGTTGACACGTCGATCCCGGCTTTGCTCCCGGCCTTGCCCGACGACGAGGTTCGTGAGGGTCTTGCAGAGCTGCTCGAGGCCTATGTCGACCACGTCGAGAACCTGGCTGACGCCCTGAACCGGCGGACATCGGAGGTCGTTTCGGATCTCGGCCACGCTTTGTCTACCCTGCGTCGTGCCATCGACCTGACTGCGATCGCGGGCCCGGCCGCGGAGCACTTGCATTGGGTGCTGACCCGGGATGAGGCGAAGCTCGAGACAGCGCTGGCGGCGGCCGCCGGCGTCATCGTCGACGCGTTCAGCGATGACGATCTCGTCATTCCTGGCCAGAGCCTCGAGATCGAAGTACAGATATGGAACGGCGGCGATAGCCCGGTGGACATCCGAGCGCTGGCGCTCGATACGCCGACGGGCTGGAAGGTCGATCGAGTAGGCGAGGTCGATGCCGAGGTGCCGCCTGGCACGCTCGGCCGGCGACGCTTCCAATTGACCGTCCCGATGGACGAGCAGCCAACCCGACCGTACTTCTTACGCGCCGGGAGGGCGGGAGCGGCTTATGTGTGGCCGGCCAAGTCGCAGGAGCGGGGACTTCCATTCGGCCCGCCGGTCTTGGAAGCGCGGGTGGATCTTGTCATTGCCGGAAACGTCGTGCGCCGCTCGGTGGAAGCGGTTCACCGTTTCGCCGACCAGGCTCGAGGTGAGGTCCGTCGCCCCGTTCACGTGGTGCCGGCAGTCGGCGTGGAGCTATCCCCCGCTACGTCAGTATGGCCCCTGGGTCGCGAGACCCCGCTCGACTTCAGCGTGAGCCTGCGTGGCGAGGCGCCGGGCGGGGCCGAGGGACGCGTCTGGCTGGAGCTGCCCGCTGGCTGGCGCGTCAATCCGGCGGAGGTAACCTTCAGCCTGCCGAGCCCGGGCCGGGCCGCGACCGCAGAGTTCGAGGTAGAGCCGCCCGAAGAGACTGCGCCGGGAGCCTACGACTTGCGAGCATGGGTCGAAACGGCGGACGGCCATCGTTACCAACTCGGGTACTCCATCATCGACTACGCTCACATCCGCAGAAACCGGATCAAGACCTGCGGGTTGCGTACGTGCCGGGCGCGGGTGATGCAGCGGCCGAAGCCATAGGCGCCATGGGCGTGCGCGTCGACGTCCTCGATGAGCGCGCCCTCGCCAGTGGGGCCCTCTCCGAGTACGACGTCATCGTGTTGGGGATTCGGGCGTACGAGACAAACCCGACGGTGGTGGCGAGCAACGAGCGGCTCCTCGGGTTCGTGCGCTCGGGCGGCACGCTGATCGTACAATACCAACAGTACCGCTACTTCCGCGGAGGCTACGCTCCATATGCTGTGCGTGCGCGTTCCCCTCACGATCGCGTGAGCGACGAACTGGCGCCGGTCACCGTATTGACACCGGGTCACCCCGTGTTCAACAAGCCGAACCGGATCGCTGCGTCGGACTTCCAGGGCTGGGTTCAAGAACGTGGTCTCTACTTCGCGCATGAATGGGACGAGCGCTATCAGGCGCTGCTGGAGATGGCGGATCCAGGGGAGGACCCCAAGCGTGGCGGGCTCTTGATGGCTCGATACGGCAAGGGACTGTACGTGTATACCGGGCTCTCTCTTTTCCGGCAATTGCCGGCGGGCGTCCCGGGCGCCTTCAGGCTGCTGGCCAACCTCTTGAGTCTGGAATGAAGATCTCTCTGTGGCTGTGGAGTGCGGCGATAGTGGGCGTGGCGGCGTGCTCTGAGCGTGGGACTGTACTGACGGTCTACTCGCCCCACGGGCGCGAGCAGCTCGTTCTCTTCGAGCAGCGCTTCGAGGCCGCGAACCCGGGCGTCGACGTTCAGTGGGTGGATATGGGTTCGCAGGAGGTCCTCGACCGAGTCCGCTCGGAACGTGCGAACCCACAGGGCGATGTTTGGTACGGTGGGCCTGCGCTGTTCTTTTCCCGCGCGGCCGGCGAAGGTCTGCTCGAGCCCTATCGCCCGAGTTGGGCGGAAGCGGTATTGCCCGAAGCGCAGGGACCGGATGACCTCTTCTTCGGCGTGTACCTCACGCCGGCCGTGATAACGTTCAACAGCGAAGTACTGTCGAAGGAGAACGCACCGCACGACTGGGACGACATCCTCGATCCGCGCTGGGATGAAGAAGTCCTGATCCGCGACCCGCTGGCTAGCGGCACGATGCGCATGATCTTCGGGATGATCATGTATCGAAGCATCGAACGGACCGGCGGGACCGAGGCGGGCTACGAGTGGCTGAGGCGGCTTGACGGCCAGACCAAAGAGTACGTGCTCAACCCGGCCATTCTCTATCAGAAGCTGGCGCGTCAGGAAGGGCTGGTGACGCTGTGGAATCTGCCTGACGTGTTGCGCATCCAGAATCAAGGGTTCCCGCTCGATTATGTGCTTCCTGAGAGCGGTACGCCGGTACTGGTCGATGGCATAGCGGTGGTCAAGGGTACCAAACAGCCGGAGCTAGCCCAAGCGTTCGTCGAGTACGTCGGCTCGGCGGAAGGGCAGCTCGTAGCAGCCCGTCAGGCCTACCGTAATCTGACGCGGACCGACATCCCTCCCGATTCTCTGCCGGAGTGGCTGGTTCGAGTGACCGATCGGCTCCAACCCATGGATCTCGACTGGACGCTCATTGAAGAACAGGGCCGTGAGTGGATGAGGTATTGGGACGCCCATATCCGGGGTACGGGTAGGTGAGGAGCAGCGGTTGAGCGGCGGACCATTCCTCGAACTCGAGGGCTTGACCCGTGTCTTTGCGGGTACGCCGGCAGTACGCGATCTCAGTCTACGCGTGGGCGAGCATGAGGTCGTGACGCTGTTGGGGCCGAGCGGGTGCGGCAAGACCACCACGCTCCGGATGATCGCCGGGTTCGAGTACCCGGACGCAGGACGGATCGTGCTTGACGGTCGCGATGTCACGCGGCTCGCTCCCCAGAAGCGCGGGTTCGGAATGGTGTTTCAGCACTATGCGCTTTTCCCGCACCTGGGCGTCGGAGCCAACGTGGCGTTTGGGCTAGAAGCCGCAGGGCACTCCAAATCGGAGATCGAACACAAGGTGGAGCGCGCTCTGGACCTGGTGCGACTACCGGGCACTCAAGATCGGACCATCGGCTCGCTGTCCGGTGGCCAGCAACAGCGGGTCGCCCTCGCCCGGGCACTGGCACCGGAGCCAGAGGTACTTCTGCTCGATGAGCCGCTCTCCAATCTGGACGCGGCGCTGCGGGAACGTACCCGGCGTGAACTGCGAGCCTTGGTGAAAGATATCGGCATCACGACCGTCTATGTCACGCACGACCAGGAAGAAGCATTCGATCTCTCCGATCGCATTGCGGTGATGCGGGCAGGTAACCTAGAGCAGCTAGGCCCGGCCGAGGAGCTTTATCACCAACCCGCGAGCGAGTTCGTCGCCACCTTCTTGGGCCGGGCGGGCGGCGTCGCAGGCACGCTTGAGGGACTGGAAGACGATCTCGCGGTCTGCCGTTTGGCCGGCGGGATCGTCTGGCGAGCGCTGAACACGGGCAAGATGGTCCATGGTGCCGGTGCTTCCTTGCGCCTGCTGGCTCGACCCGAGGCGCTGCGGTTCACGGCGTCAGCTGACAGCGGTGCCATCCACGGCACGGTCGGCGACCGAAGATTCGCTGGCTCATTCTACGTGTACACCGTGGAAGTCGAAGGCGGTGAGCTGGAGGTGCAGGCAAGCGAGGGCGTCGTGCAGCCGGGCGCGCAGGTAAGCCTCATTCCGCGCTCGGCGCCGACCGGACTGTTCGCGTTCCCCGAACAACAGACACGTCCGGAATGAGTAGCTGGCCGGCGCAAGGCAGGAGTCGACCTCGCCTCGGAGGGCGCCTCCTGACTGCAGGTGTCTTCGTCCTTCTGGTATGGGCTGTCGTCTACCCCAATCTCGTGGTCATCGGAGAGAGTCTGAGCGGCGATGGGACGCTCACGCTTCGGCACTACATCGAGTTCGTCAAGACGCCTTCCGAGCTTCGCGCGCTGTGGTCGAGCGTGTGGATCTCGGCAGCTACGGTCTTGCTATCGGCATTGGTGGGCATCCCGCTAGCCTTCCTATTCGCGCGCTTCGAATTTCCCGGTCGTCGGGTGTTGGGCGCACTGGCGGCGATGCCGGTCCTGCTGCCTCCGCTGGTTGGCGTCATCGCGATACTCTTTCTGTATGGTGAGAGCGGCATCGCTACGAGGTTTCTGCAGGACGCAATCGGTCTCGAGTCGCCGCCGTGGCGGCTCCAGGGCGCCGGTGCCATTCTCGCCGTGCACGCCTACTCGATGTACGTCTACTTCTACCTTTTCACACTGGCAGGGTTGGCGCGCCTCGATCCTGCGGTGGAGGAAGCCGCCGCTTCTCTCGGGGCTAGCCGCATCCGCACGCTGAGGCGCGTGACGCTGCCGCTGCTGACCCCGACTCTGGCAGGCGCGGCGCTGCTCACCTTCATGACCTCGATGGCCTCGTTCAGCGCGCCGTACGTTCTGGGTGGCGGTTTTCGCGTGATGACCACGCAAATCTTCAATAGCAAGCTTCAGGGCCAGACCTCCGTTGCGATGGTGGAGACTGTCATGCTGGCGACCGTCTCACTGCTGGTGCTGTGGCCACTGTCTCGCTGGGAAGGTAGCCGCGAGTATGTGGCACCGGGTAAAGGGACCGCGGCTGCGCGCGTACCGGTGCGGTCACGCTGGGCGACGATCGCCGTGCCCCTCGTTGCCGGCCTTGGTGTACTGCTCTTGATCCTACCTCACCTCACGCTCGTGCTCGTCTCGTTCGTGCCTGATGGCACGTGGACCACTCAGACGCTGCCTCCGCAGTACTCGCTGGATAACTACAGGCAGCTATTCAGCGAGGCCCGCACATTCCGTCCGATCGTCAACTCGCTGCTGATGGCAAGCGCCGCCACCCTCATAGCGGTAGCCGTGTCTCTCTCCGTCGGCCGCCTCGTCGTCCGCTGGCGTGTACGAGGTAGTCGCCTCTTGGAGGTGATGCTGGCTTTACCGTGGGCCCTGCCAGGAACCGTGCTCGCCATCGCGCTGGCGACCACGTTCAGCGTGAGTGCGCCGTGGGCAGGCCGGTTCGTGCTCGTGGGGACGGCCTCGATCCTCGTGATGGCGTATGCCTTGCGAGTGCTTCCCCTGACGGGGCGGGCGGCATTGGCCGGTTTCCGGCAGCTCGATCCCAGTCTGGAGGAAGCGGCGGCGTCGCTAGGTGCTGGAGTCTGGAGGACTTTTCGTAGAGTCACGCTCCCCAGCCTTCTACCGGCAATCGCCGCTGGCGCGTCCTTGGCCTTCGTTACCGGACTGGGCGAGTTCGTGGCGTCGATTGTGCTTTACACGCACCGGACACGCCCGATATCGATCGAGATCCTCTCACAGCTCAGAGATTTCGACCTAGGTGCGGCGGCCGCTTACGGGGTGCTCTTGATGCTACTCGTTGCCGCTGCGTTCATGCTCGGTCAGCGGTGGCTGGAGAGCAGTCGCGCTGAGCCTGGCTAGTATGAGGGGTTGAAGGCGTTGGCTGGTGGCAGCGCTCGTGGATCAGGTGAACGTGGGTAAGCGGCGACCGGAGATTCTATCTACTTTCGGTCTCCCCAGATGTTCGTTTTGTCTAGTTCGCGGTCGCCAGCGAAGACGCCGCCTGCAACGCCCGCCCCGAAGGCTGCCGCCGTCAAGGCTCCGATGACGGGTAGGGCGGCGGCGAGCGGTGCCGCGACTATCAACGCGCCGGCGCCGGCAATCCAGGGAGCTGCTTTCTTCCGCGCCTTCGGTACGAAGCGCAGTTTCTTTTGCACGAACTTCTTCGTGTATTTGTAGCCACCGTAGGCAGCCCCACCAGCGAGTAGTAGCTCGAGTCCCATCTGCTCTTTGTCTCCAGTTCTGCCAGTCTGCAGCCAGCCCGGTTCTACCGACCACTACGGGTCAGATACGCCACAGGATTCACGGCCGTCTCCTCCGCGCTGTAATCTAACCTCGTCGAGGCGAAGGTGCGTGTTGCGACTCGCACTGCGTCGCCCGGCATTGTATCTTGTAGTTAGATGCGGAGACGCTTGCCACCGCCCGTAAGGCTGCAGCTTGTAAGGAGCCTCACAGTCTGGCGGCGACCTCGGATTGCCGGTTGCCACGCACTCGCTTCACGCGAACAGCCGGTGAACGTCCTCAACTGGGGCGCGGCCACGATCCCCAACATCAATGCGTATAGGCTCGTCGCGGCTGGGTTATTACACGTCGCGATGTCTGATCGTTCAGGCAGGAACGTCTAGGGAGGGGCTAGATGGATCTTCTGAGTCGAGCCGAGGTTAGGGCGCTCATGGAAGAGCGCGGTGCGTTGTGTGTATCGCTCTACATGCCGACCCATCGGTCGGGCGCTTCGATGCAGCAAGACCCGATTCGATTCAAGAACTTGCTGAAGCAAGCGGAAGAGCGGCTGATCGAGAGTGGGTTGCGCCGCACGGAGGCCCAGGAGACCCTGCGGGGTGCGCAGCGGCTTCTGGACGACAGCGTCTTCTGGAGGCACCGGGGCGACGGCCTCGCGGTCTTCGCCTCTCGAGAGACTTTGGCCTCCTACCGTTTGCCGTACAGCTTCTCTCAGTTGGTCGTCGTCACCGATCGATTCCATCTCAAGCCGCTGCTGCCGCTGCTGAGCGGCGATGGGCGGTTCTATATCCTGGCCTTCAGCAAGAAGCAAGTTCGTCTTTTCCAAGGTTCACGGCACAGCGTTGCTGAATTGGAATTGGAGAATCTACCAGGTAGCTTGGCAGAGGCCCTTGGTGCCGAGGAGCGGGAAAAGCAGCTGCAGTATCACACGGCGGCCCGCGGCGGCGGGCCGATCTTCCACGGTCATGGCGGCGGGGGCACCGACGACGCGGTGCACAAGAAGGATCTGCTGCGCTATTTCAAGCAGATCGACAAGGGCCTGCAGGATCTGGTGCGTGAGGATACCGCTCCTCTAGTTCTGGCGGGCGTTGACTACCTGATTCCCATCTATCGGGAGGCCAATACGTGCGCCGAGTTGGTCGATGGGGGAGTCGTCGGCAACCCCGATGGGCTCAGTGCCAGCGATTTACATGCGCGGGCATGGACGATCTTGGAGCCATTCTTCGCGAAAGAGCAGGAACGAGCGGCGGCCCAGTATCTGGAGCGCTTGGGCAGCGGGCGGGCGTCACGGAACCTGAGGGAAATCATTCCGGCCGTCTATCATGGTCGCGTCGAGTCGCTATTTGTCGCCGTCGGCGTTCAGCAGTGGGGCAAGTACGATGCCGAACTCGGCGCTGTGGAACTGCACGACGATCGCGAGCCTGGCGACCAAGACCTGCTGGACCTGGCGGCGGTCGAAACGCTAGCTCACGCGGGCAACGTCTACGCGGTAGACCCTACCCACGTGCCGGGCGCTGAGGGGAATGGTCCTGTAGCCGCTGTATTCCGCTACTGACCAACCAAGTGGGTCGGTAATACTGGCGTACCAGCGTCACCAGTAAGACAGAAATACTCTACGGAGGGCTGCATCGAACCGTCGAGCGCCTGGCGAAACTCCTCCAAACCTCCCTCGCTGTTGCCTAGCGCCAGTAGCGTGCGTTGGAGCTCCGAGTCCACTCCCAGGCCCTGGCAGATATTCATCAGGAGCCCACGGCTGGTCGGGAAGCCGAACGGGGTGCTCGCGCCGGCGCCCAGGGCCAGGACGGTTTTCCGCGTGATCATCGCGCCTGAACCTTGCCGTGCTGGTCGTCAAAGGTCAAGCAACCCCGGTGGCAATGGGATAAGGCGCCCACAGCCGCTGTCGCCTTCCACCCTAAAAGGCGCCAGCTACCGAGCCTCGGCCCCTTTCGCCTTCCACCAAGAAAGGCGAAACCTGCCCCGATTCACTACAAGCTCCTCCTGCAGCTCACGACTCCTGATACGAGGGTCTTTTTTTCGAAACCAACGGTGCCCGCTAACGACAACGAATAGCGTTTACGTTTGCCCAGTCTTACAACTACTCGCCGCCCCCTAACGTTTGGTCCCTCTAAGTCGCCTGGGAGCTATCACGTCTGTCTCGTGTATGTCCCTACGTCGCCCGAGCTCCAGAAGTCCACTGTCAGTGCATTCCCGCTTAGCGAATACGACACTGTCTCAGCAGTTTGACCTGAAAACTGCACAGTCAACTGATTTCCCTGTGTTTCCCAAATGAACTCTTCCGGAGAACTCTCTAGTAGACCGTAATCCGATATCCACACAGACCCCGTCCCGTCAGCGCTGAATGTCAACTTGACGGGCACATCGTTGTGCTCGTCGGGATTCACTACCACGCCGCCAACTCTCAGTGTTGTCAGGTTCCACGTACCTACCAGAGTCGGCTGTTCGCTCTCGGTGGACGAGTCTCCGTTACATGCAGAAACGAATGCGAAGGGCGTAAAGGTAATTGCAAACTTCTTGAGCATTGTGCGTTCCCTCCTAACCGGGGTGGACTGGCCGCGAGCGGCTTGTACATGGGCGGGCCTCCGGGTCCGCTGAAGGAGGGGGCAAATCGCACTCGTGCAATATCGGACCGTCACGCTAATTGGCGCAACGCGCGCCCGCCCGCTGCGGGCCGGCTGGCGGTGGCGTGGGCTTCCAGCGCCTCGAGCTGGACGACGGGGACTGTGCTACACGTCAGATTCTGACCCCTTCACCGTTTCGTCTTCCACCCCGAAAGGCGAAGACGGACTCTCCTGAGACTCCCTCCGCGACCACCTACGCTTCCAGGGGCTGCTGGCCAAGTACGAGTAGGCCCAGCCTGTAGCCGCTCGTTCTTGCTGTCCGCCTGACCCCGCCACATAATGTTGTCATATCCTACCTAGTACCGGGAGTGCTCGTGCGCCC
>JBDHHL010000201.1:0-7799 GCA_039589375.1 Gemmatimonadota bacterium
CACTCGACTGTCGATCTGCCCGAGCAAGGCGGGAACCCGAGCGCAGTCATGCGTTCGACGACTGGTCAGATCTGAGGCGACGATCTCGCCAGTGCCCGCGTCCACCGCAAGGTGTAGCTTGCGCCAGGCCCTGTTCTTCGGTGGCCTTGGCAGATTGCCGACGTGAATCCTCAGGCCGGTGCTGTCGATGAACAGGTGGATCGGCCGATGGTTCGCGACCGTGCGAAACGAGAGCGCACCGAGCGTCTTCAGCCGCCTTGACAGCGTCGTGTGGTCGGGAACGGGGAGCTCCGCCTCAAGCATGTCTGCCAGGGAACGCAGCAAGCCTTCGGTCTGTCGGAGTGGAAGGTGGAAGACCATGCGGATCGTCAGCGCCGCCTCAATCGCGATGTTCGCATAGGTGCGTTGGCCGCCGGGCCTGCCGCTGGGTGGGGCTCGCCAGGAGTTGATGGCGTTGTCGGAAAGCCAGACGGTGAGGTCGCCTCGTCTGCGTAGGCCCGCCTCGTACTCAGGCCAATTGCGAATCCGGTATGGCGATTTCGTGTACTTGTACTGGCTCCGTTTCGGATACTTCATGGGCGGCGACTCCGGATTTGGGGTTCACCACCATGATGCGCCGAAACCCGGAGCCACGCACCAACGCCGGGCTTGCCGGCCGCCACTCTCAGGCGGCCGGGACCTGTTCTTTCGCAGTTGGCCCTGCGCCTCCAATTTCATATCCAGATTCCACTATCGCTATCAAGTCGCCCTAGCGGGTGTAGGCCGGGGCGGATATTCGACGGGAGCGACGCGTGACCGAGCAGCACCTTGGCGTCTTCCTAATCCAGGTCTTCCTGCTCCTGGGGTTGGCACGTGGCCTCGGTGAGGTGTTGCGTCGTCTGGGGCACCCACCTCTGGTCGGCGAGATCGCCATCGGCCTGTTGCTCGGTCCGACGCTGCTCGGCCGGGCCTGGCCGGCGCTGCAGAGCGCGCTCTTTCCTCCCGACCCGATCCAGTTGGCGATGCTGGACACCGTCGCCTGGTTCGGCGTGCTGTTCCTGCTGCTCGAGACCGGACTCGAGGTCGACGTGTCGGCGGCCTGGCGACAGCGTGGGCCGGCGCTGCGGATCGGTGTCATAGGCGTGCTGGTCCCCCTCACGTTCGGGTTCGGCTTCTCCTGGTTGTTGCCCGAGCAGTACTTGACTGGTCCCGGTGTCCGCCTGCCCTTCGCGCTATTCCTTGGCACAACGATGGCGATCAGCGCGATGGTGATCATCGCGCGTGTCCTGCACGACATGGACCTGGTGAAGAGCGATTTGGGGCTGGTGACTCTATGCGGATACGCGGTCAACGACATCCTGGCGTGGGTCATCCTCAGCGTCGTGCTGGGAATGGCTACGCCCCTCGGCGTTCGCTTGGGCCCGGTCGCGTTGTCGGTGGTCGTCGCGATCGCCTTTACCGCGGTCTGCCTGACTTGGGGTTTGCGAGGGGTGGATCGGGCCATCGCGTACGTGAGCGAACGGTTGCCCGATCAGCCCGGCGTCGTTCTCAGCCTGGTCAGTTGCCTGGGGTTGGCGTGCGGAGCGCTCACCCACCGCGTCGGCCTGACGGCGCTGTTCGGCTTCTTTCTCGCCGGGATCATGGCCGGGGAGTCACACGCCCTCAGCGAACGCACGCGGAACGTCGTGAGCCAGATGGTTCACTCGGTGTTCGTGCCCCTCTATTTCGCCGGCATCGGCCTGCAATACGATTTCTTTGCCGATTTCGACTGGTTCATCGTCACCTTTGTGACCGTGATCTCAATCGGCGCCAAGTTCGGCGGAGCCTGGCTCGGAGCCCTGGGGACAGCGTTGTCCCGAGAGGACCGTCTCTCCGTGGGCATCGCGTTCACGCCCAGCGGCGTCACCGGAATCGTCGTCGCCGACCTGGCGCTCGAGCACGGGATCCTCACCACTCAGGTCTTCGTCGGCATCGTGGTCTCTGCGATCGTCTCGTCGCTGCTCGTCGCGCCCTTGCTGTCCTGGTCCATCCACCGGCGCAAGGCCGTCAACGTCCTCGCCTTCTTCGTGCGCTCGGCGGCCGTGCCCGACTTGCGCGGCACGACACGTGAAGACGTCATCGACGAGCTGTGCAGCGGTCTGGCTACTCACGCCGGGACGCCCGCCGCCGAGATGTGCGCCGCAGAGGTCCGGAAACGGGAGGAGCTCCAGGGGACGGCTACGGGGAACGGCGTCGCGATCCCCCACGCGCGCCTGCCGGACCTGAAGCGACCAGTGTTGGTTTTCGGCCGATCTATCGCGGGCATAGACTGGGACACTCCCGACGGACTGCCCGTGCACCTCGTGTTCCTGTTGCTGAGTCCCGAGCGTGAGGGCGGGTTACAGCTCCAAATCCTCGCGGCGTTGGCTAGGGGACTTGCTGAGGCTCCGGCGCGCGAGCGCCTGATTCAAGCGACGTCGGACGCAGAGACGATGGCGGCTCTCGATGCGGCCCTTCGCTCGCAGAACATCACCCGCGTTACCTCGATCTAGTCATCGAGGACCGGTCGGGTGGAAGCTATCGATCCAGAGTTCAGCGGGTGCCTGCTCCTGCCTGTAGCTCAATGAACTCCTTCCTGCTCCGGCCGGCGCGCGTTCGCGCTCGGCGTGAACTTGAGTCTCCGGAGCACCGACGAGGACGATACGATCACGCTTCTATCCGTGGCATACTCGACAATGACGGCGTTCGGCTCGGAGAGTACCTGACCGAACTTCGCGCCATTCCACCCATGGGCTCCGCCACCTACGTGGTGTCGCAGTCGGATCGAGCAGGCGGGATCGGAGCCAACTTTCTGGTCGAGTGGCGAGCCGAGGAGCCGGTCCAAGAACCAGTAATCGAGGCGGTGATGTTTGGTGTAGTCGGTAACCACGCATTCTCCTTCCGAAGCCCAGGGCGGGTAATAGAAAGGCACTGACGGAGGCACCGCACCTTTCTGTGTGCGGCCTTTCGGCGGCTCCTTCGATATTCGATGGCCGACAGCCGATCGAGTCTCGGGTTGTCCTTCGACTGACGATAATCAAGTATCGACGTTCCACGCTCAGCGAAGCATAGAAATACCGTCAATTGGGAATCGAACGGCGAAGAACGCAGCAGTAGGTCGCGAAGCCGGGGAGCGGCACGCACCCCAAACGCGCTCCTGGCTGGCGCCAGTCTTCAGTTTTGGGAGCAGGTGTGCTGCCGGGTTCTGTGCGCGCCAGCACCTGAACCCCTCCAAGCCGTGGCGGGATTGCCACTGGGCGCTTTTGGGGGAGGCTTCCTCGCTTCGTCGACGAACTGTGGCTAGACTGCAGACAGTCTATGGTGCCTAACAGGGACTGAGGGGAACTATCGACAGCTGGACGGCTTCTTCCTGTCTCATTTCGTGGTCGATAGACCCCAATAGTCTGCGTGTCCAAGCGTTATCATAATCCGTAGGTCGCGAGTGCTAGGCGTCCGGATTGAAGGACTCGGGTGAGTCGGGAAGCAGCGCCCTGACCCGCCGGGCGTGCTCGCCCTTCGGCCTACGTTGTCCCGTCTCCCACCGCCAGAGCGTGCCTTCGTCCACGCCCAGGATTCGGGCCAGCTTCTGTGCCCTGGCAAGACCGAGGTCCGCATCTTCGACTACGTGGACCGAGAGGTTCCGATGTTGCAGCGAATGTTCGAAAGACGCCTGCGGACCTACAAAGCCATCGGCTATGCCCGTGCCGACGCACCGCCCGGCTACCAAGAGTCGGTTGATGGCCCAGTCCTCGAGTACGATGAGGACGCGCTCCGTTACTTCGATAACCTGTTACAAGGATAGGACCGGAGATCATGGCGCGCAGTCGAATTCCCGAACGACTGCAGGTTTGGGTCGATGCGCGGAAGCGGCATCGCCTGTCGCATGCCCACGTTCAGATGGCGCGCGAACTGGGGATGAACCCGAAGAAGCTGCGCAAGAAAGACAACCACCGGCAGGAGCCCTGGAAGTTGCCCCTGCCGGAGTACATCGAGCAGCTCTACTTCAAGCGCTTCGGCAAGCGTTGCCCCGACATCGTTGTGTCCATCGAGGAACGTGCCCGGCTCGAGATGGAGAAGAAGGCTGCCAGGCGCGAGGCCAGACGCCTCCGCACCGAGAGGGGGCCATGAGCGGCTGGCTCAGGCGGAATGGGCTCGTCGGTGAGGCTGGGATCAGTGCAAGCGGCGGAGTATATTGGTCCATATCTTGTGGGACACCCGGAGGAGAACGGAACTGGAGGCGGACTTGGACTGGCGAGAGCGGATTACAATCGACCCCGCCATTCTCGTGGGCAAGCCGGTCATCAGGGGCACTAGGCTGGCCGTCGAGTTCATCCTGGGACTACTCGCGGGTGGTTGGACCCAGGAGCAGATTCTCACCAATTACCCTGGCCTCACGTTGGAGGACATACTGGCCTGCCTGGCCTACGCCAAGGAAATCCTGCAGGAAGAGCGCGTCTTCCCGCTGCACACGCCGTAGACAAAGCGTATGCGGTTCTTGGCCAACGAGAACCTCCCTCTCGCGGCGGTGGATGCGCTGCGGGGCGCGAGCCACGATACGACATGGGTGCGGGAAGAAGCTCCCGGTAGCAGTGACAAGGCAGTCCTCGATTGGGCCCTCCGTGAAAAACGTGTCCTCCTTACCTTCGACAAGGATTTCGGTGCCCTTGTCTTTCGCGGCGGGGCCAGCGCCAGCCGCGGCGTGGTGCTGTTCCGCGTCGTGATGCTGCCAGACGAGCTGAGGCGGTTTGTCCTGGAGACACTTGAAGCGCGATCCGACTGGGAGGGGAATTTCAGCGTCGTCGAGCTAGGCCGCGTCCGCATGCGGCCTCTCCCGTCAAGGTCGCTGTAGAAGGATAGTGGTGATTCCCGTGCGGTCGGCTCCGTCTTACTTCGCCTCGACGACGGAGGGCGAAGTGTGCCCAATCCGTCCGTCCGCTGGCGGTTGGGGCGCTACAAGTCGCCACCGACACCCCGCAAAGGGGGTCGGTTGCCAGCGGGGCGAGAGGCTCATTTGCCAACGAGCTTTGAAAGGGAGCCGAGGTCGTCATCTTGCGGGCCGGTTCATTCTGAATGCCGAAGCGGCGCGTGCAAGATCCTAAGTACGCCGTGCAGAGGTTTACGAAGAAGCAGGGGCAGTATCTCGCGTTCATTCACCTGTACACGAAGTTGAACGGCGTCTCCCCTGCAGAGGCGGATATCCAGCGGTACTTCAAGGTGACGGCGCCATCGGTCCATGACATGGTGCTGAGACTGGAGAAGCGCGGCTTGATAGAGCGCGTCCGTGGTCGGGCGCGTTCTATCCGAGTGCTCGTTGCGCGGGAGCAGATCCCAGAGTTGGAGTGAGGGAGCGAGCTGCCTCATAATCCGCGGGTCACGAGTGCTAATCGTCCGGACAGAAGAACTCAGGTGAGCCGGCCAGCAGTGCTCGGACTCGCCGGGCGTTCTCACCCTGTGGCCTTCTTTCTCCCCGTTCCCACCGCCAGAGCGTGCCTTCGTCCACGCCTAGGATACGGGCGAGCCGCTTCCTCGAGAGGCCGCGAATCTTCCGGTGCGCCTTGAGTCGCTCTGGCAACGACTCGCCGATGGGGAAGGGAACATATCCCAGGAGTTGGATGATACGGGGCATGTGCCGGAGCGCCGGAGCCCGGTGGCCTCTTTCCCAGTTCATGATCGACGTCTTGTCCACTTCGATCGTCCGAGCGACGTCGTTCTGTAGTAGCCCGAGATCAAGCCTACGCCGCCTGATATGGTCTCCGATGTGGCTTATCTCACGAGGATAGGCCGCTGGTGGCGGTCTCTTGGCACTCAGCCTGAGGTGGCAAAAAGGCAACGCAGGGGTATCCGTGCGGCTATCTGGGGGACGAGCGGCGGCGATGTCGCTGTACGCCGCGCCTGATCCTACGCTATCGGGCGAAGGTCTCGGGCCCGCTGCTCGACCGCATCGACCTGCACATCGAGGTCCCGCCGGTTTCGTCTCCCGAGCTTTTGGTTTCGATAGACGGCGAGAGTTCGGCCGCGGTGGCCGCCCGGGTCGAGGCCGCGCGCAGACTGCAGCTGGCGCGCTTCGAGCAGCGCGAAGGCCTCTACGCCAACGGGCAGATGAATGCGCGGGATGTGCGGAAGTTCTGTGACGCCGACGAGACGGGGTTGTCGCTCTTACGGTCGGCGATGGCGAGGTTCGGGCTCTCGGCGCGTTCTTTTCATCGTGTGTTGAAGATCGCGCGGACGATCGCGGACCTGGCGGAGAGCGAGACGATTTGGTCCTCTCACATCGCCGAGGCGATCCAGTATCGTGGGCTCGATCGGAGTGTCCTGGAGTGCTCGGGCTCGTAGTCCGGACTGAAGCTGCCAGTGGCGTAGGCTGCGAGACTCGCAGTGCCTGCACTTTCTTCTCTCGTGGCGGCCTCGGAAAACCGGCTGTAGTTTGAGAAAGGACCCCAGCACATCTAATCGAAGTCCTCGGAGTTATGATCAAAAAGTTGTGGATTGCGATGAGTTAATAAGGCGGCGTCCCCTTTCGTGAAGTTCTTAACATGAGAACCGCGGGCGTTGCGTGCCCGCAGAAACGAAAGGATACGCCGGTGTTGAAAGCTACCGACCGCGAGGTGGTGGCGGAATAGGGCCGGGGGCAAAGGCGCTACTCGATGACGTGGCGCGAGAAGGTGCGCGGCGGATGCTGATCGCTGCGCTGGAGGCGGAACGGGATGAGTACGTGGAGTCGCTGAAGCATATCAGGGACGAGCGGACGCATGCTCTGGTAGTGAAGAACGGCTACGCGCGGCCGCGGGACGGCGCCGCAGTAGATCAATAGCACCTACCAGAGGCTGCGTCTGTGGATCTCGTGGATCAGCCGCTTGAGACGGGACATGGACTCCTCCTACTTCTGAGGAGGCTCCGAAGGTGATGGTTGGGCTTCGTACAAATCGAGTACCGCCAAGACCTCCACCCAAGGTGGACCGCCTGATGACGGAGATACAGTCACGATGAGGGGTGCCGACGCGTTTGTGCGGATGCTGGAAGAGTTCGGTGTGGAGGTTGTCTTCGGTCTCTGCGGGGACACTTCACTCCCGCTGTACGAGGCGCTGTCCGATTCGGAAAAGATCCGGCACGTGCTGACCCGCGACGAGCGCAGCGCCTCGTTCATGGCGGATGCGTACGCCCGGCTGAGTGGCAGGGTCGGGGTGTGCGAGGGCCCGAGCGGAGGTGGAGCGACGTACATTCTGCCGGGCGTCGCTGAGGCGAACGACTCGTCGGTACCTGTCGTCTGCGTGACGTCCGACATCTCGGTAACTGACCGCGGCAAGGGGACGCTGACAGAGCTCGACCAGCAAGCGCTATTCGCGCCGATCACTAAGAGGACGTTCGGACCGGAGGCCGCCGCCGAACTACCCGAGATGATGCGTGACGCGTTTAGGGAGGCAACCACCGGTAGCTTGGGCGCATGCCACTTGAGCCTGCCCATTGACGTGCAGGGCCAAGATGTCGGGGCGCGTGAGGTGCATGGGGATGCACTATTTGGCTCCTATCCCCAGGATCGACAGGAGGCTGACCGCGGAGAGATCAGGGCCGCGGCCCGCCATTTGGCCAACAGCCACCGCCCGCTGATCGTGGCGGGAGCGGGCGTGATCCGGTCCGGCGCGTGGGACGAGGTTAAGAAACTGTCTCGGGCCCTTGGAGCCGCGGTGGCGACCTCGATTTGCGGCAAAGGGAGCATCGCCGAGACCGACCCGTTCTCGCTTGGTGTGATCGGGAGCAATGGGGGCCTGCCATGGCGCCACGACCTCGTGCGCACGGCCGACCTG
>JBDHHL010000202.1:0-7722 GCA_039589375.1 Gemmatimonadota bacterium
TGATGCTGGGCGCGCGAAGATGGAGGAGCTGTTTCGCATGATGGTCGAAAGGGGATGCTCTGACCTGCATGTCTCGACCGGAATGCCGCCCGTCCTTCGCCAGGATGGTGACATACTGGTCCTGGAAGACGAGGCATTGCTTACGCCCGAGGAATCGCGGCAGATCCTGTTCTCCATAACACCCCCGCACAGAAGAGAGGAGTTCGAGCGGCGGCATGACTCGGATTTCGCGTATGAGATCCCCGACCTGGCACGCTTTCGCTGCAATCTGTTCATGGACCGGAAGGGAATGGGCGGTGTCTTCCGCTTCATTCCTACCAATGTCATGACCGTAGAAGATCTCGGCCTCAGCCAAGATATCATCGATTTGTGCAAACTCTCGAGAGGCCTGGTGCTGGTCACGGGCCCCACGGGCTCGGGGAAATCGACCACGCTCGCCGCGCTAGTCGAGTACATCAACCGAACGCGCGCCGACCACGTGGTGACGATCGAAGATCCGATCGAGTTCGTCCATCCCAACAACAAGTGCCTGATCAATCAGCGAGAGGTCGGGGTCCATACTCAGAGTTTCAAGGTCGCGTTGCGGGCGGCGTTGCGTGAAGATCCGGATGTGGTTCTGGTCGGGGAAATGCGCGATCTAGAGACCGTGGCGATCGCGATCGAAACGGCGGAGACGGGGCACCTGGTTTTTGGCACTCTGCACACCCGGACCGCGCCGTCTACCGTCGACCGCATCATCGACCAGTTCCCCGCCGAACAGCAGAGTCAGATTCGCACGATGCTGGCGGAAAGCCTTAAGGCCGTCATCTCACAGACGCTCGTTAAGGCGAAAGGTGGTGGACGGGTGGCCGCGATGGAGTTTCTGCTGGTGAATGTGGCTGTGGCGAATCTGATCCGTGAGGGCAAGACCTACCAGATTCCTTCCGTGATGCAGACGAACAAGGGCAAGGGCATGCAGACGCTCAACGAAGCCCTTTTCCAGTTGGTCCAGGAGGGGCGCGTCGAGCCCGAGTTCGCCTATGGGGCCGCGACTGATAGAGCGGAACTTAAGGACAGGCTGGCACAGGTGGGGATCGTCGTCTCGCTGTAATCGACCCGCCCGCTTCAAGTGACCTGGCCGGTCCGATCCGCCGCTTCTATTCGGCGGCGATCGTCGCCGAGTACACTCGCCCGAACCGGTCGCGGGCCTCGACTCGCACCTCTCGGGCCACGCGCGAAGCCGGGGCATAGAAAAGGTGTCCGGTTCGATAAGGTTCCACCCAGGTACGACGTGGAGGCAAGTCCGGCCCCGTGTGCAGCTCTGCGGCGAGTGGATCCAGGCCGACACGCCGCGCCATCGGACCCTTCCGCTCGCCGTCCTCGTACCAAACGACGGTCCACTCGGGGTCCCAATCCCAAACGTTGGCCACGATCTCGTCGGGCGCGTCGGGGGCGGCGCCGTGTGCGTAGGCCCGGATCTGATGGTCGAAGCCATGTCCAGTTGATCTGTACCGCCAGGTAACCTCCGAGGCGCGGATCTCGTAGACGGCATAGCCTTTGGGCGTGCCGTCGCCGCAGATCGGGCCGCTCCACCAGGCGCCGCAAGTCGCGCCGCAGACGTGCTCGTGGACTCCCCCCTCGAAGACGTGCTCACTCTCGTGCGTGTGTGCGGAGAGGACGTGGGCATCGTACGGTTCGAGCAGCCGGTAGAGAGCTTCACGATTGGTGATCGCCAGGCCGAGGCCTGGCCGACTCTCTCCGTTCCGGATGTAACGGCTGCCGAGAACCGGGATGTGTAGAGAGACGATCACTGTGCGGCCGGGCTCGACCCGCGCCAGGTCTGCCTTCAACCACTCCAGTTGCCGGGCCTCGAGGTAGCCGATGTAGCCGGTGCCGTGCCAGAACACATCGTCGAGCACGACGTAGTGGACCTGACCGCGCTCGAAAGAGTAGTAGCGCGGCCCAAAATGGCGTGAGAAGGTACGAGCGGATGCCAGGTCGGTGTGGCTATCGGAGTCGAGGTCGTGGTTGCCCACGACCTGAAAGAACGGTAGACCCGTCGCCTCGACGGCCCGCTCGTAGTCAGGGAATAGTCCCAGGTTGTCGTACATGATGTCACCGCAGGCGATCGCGAAGGTCTCGACACCGCCGAGCCCGGCGGCCACCTGTCGGACGTCCGGAACCGTCTGCTCGTGCAGCCAGCCCATCTCTACGGCGTCTTCGGTCTGCGGATCGGCCAATAGCAGTACCGCGTGGTCTTCGTCCGGCCGGTCGAGGGGGACGAGGTCGAACTCGGCATCCACCTCTCCCTCAGAGTTCGGGCGGATGGGCCGGTAGAAACGGGCCGTGCCCGTCGGATTCCTCGGGATCTCGTACCCGGAGGGCACACAGACGTGAACGAACGGTTGATCGGATGTGGTCACGAGTTCGAATGTCCCATCATTCGCGCTCTCCACCACACGGCGGCCGTCGCTGACGCCCGCTCCACCAAGGGTCCGGCGGCCGGAGCGCACCCGGCCATGAATACGCACGGGCGTCCCCGTGTATTCATCGGCAGAGGTCGGAGCGTAGGGGTCGGCTTTGAGGCGGGTCGGTAGGGCCAGAGCCGCGGCGCCAAGGCTGACGTTGCGAACGAACTCGCGCCGCCCCATTCGGCGGACGTTCTTGCGGGAAACGCGGCTCATTCGGTTCCTCCGTGTTGGCAGTTGTATGGGTCTCTGGACTACACGACGGATGTCTCTGCTGCGCCACAGATAGCGGTGATGTCATAGATTCGTATCAGATGGCTGTAGAATCGCGCCTTCGCAGCAGCGAGGCCAGTCCCATCGAGATCTGGACCGAAACCGCCGGACCGGCTTGTACGACCCCATTCGGCTTCGACGGCGGCCGACAACGTGGCCCCAATGGAGGCGAGGCGATATTCTTCCCAGCGGCCAGGCGGCCGAGGCGGCGAGGCCGCCGGCATCGACTGGCCGAGTTGGCTGTTGGCATCTGAACCTTTGAAGGTGGATTGACCTTGTCGACCGTGTATCACCTCGACCTCGATGTCGATGCCGTAGAGGGTGCGGCGCTCGCCTTGCTGCCAGGCGACCCGGCGCGCGTCCCGAAGATCGCTGCCGCGTTCGATGGCGACGCGCGCGAGTTGGCGTGGCGCCGCGAGTTTCGAACGTTTCTGGGGCGATTAGACGGGTGTCCGACGTTGGTGACGTCCACGGGGATCGGCGGGCCCTCGACATCCATCGCGGTAGAAGAGTTGGCCTGCCTAGGTGTCCGGACCTTTCTGCGCGTCGGCACGACGGGAGGCATCCAGCCCGATATCGCGATCGGCGACGTCGTCATCACAACCGGATCGGTTCGTCTCGATGGTGCCTCCGACCACTACGCTCCTGTCCAGTACCCTGCTGTGGCGCATCATGATGTCGTGCGGGCGTTGGTGGATGCTGCCGAGCAGCTTCGGAGGCCGTTTCATGTGGGTGTGACGGCATCGTCGGCCACGTTCTATCCCGGCGAAGAACGTGACGACTCGTTCGGCGGCTACGTCCTGCGCCAGTTTCGCGGCGCTACGGAAGAATGGCGACAACTTCAGGTGCTGAATTATGAGATGGAGTCGGCGACGCTTCTGACCATGTGCAGCGTGCTGGGTCTGAGGGCAGGCTGTGTCGCCGGAGTGGTCAACAGTGCAGGGGGCGAGCGAATCGGCGAAGAGGACCTCGCCCTGGGAGAGAGTGTAGCAATCGAGGTGGCAGTCGAGGCCGCGCGCCGATTGCTCTAGTGCGACCAACGCGATCGAGGCTATCCGGATGAGAAATACTCGGGTCAAAGCAACAGCCCTCATCGGTCTCTTTGTCACGTCCGTGTTCGTTTTCGGCGGCTGCGCCAAGAGGCCGGATCCAGTGCGAGAGACTCCCGTCGAGGCGGATCTCGCGCTCGAGACGTTCGATACGGCGTGGCGGATCGTCTACGAGACTCATTTCGACACGACGTTCAATGGGGTCGACTGGCTCGCCTTGAAAGAAGAACTCCGCCCGCGGGCCGAAGCCGCTGGGACGCTGGGGGATCTGCGGCGCGTTTTAGCCGAGATGGTGAGCCGCCTGGAACAGTCTCACTTCGCGGTCATCCCCCAGGAGGCGGTCGACACTCTGAACCCATTCGAGAGCGATGTCAGCGGCGAGGTAGGTGACATCGGGCTGGAAGCGCGCCTGGTCGACGAACAGTTGGTGGTGACGTCGGTCGACGAGGGAGGAGCGGCGTCCGAGGCCGGAATCGCGCCAGGCTGGGTGATACTCTATGTGGGCGAGGACACGGTGGCGAACCTTATGGATGCCATCAGTGAGAGAGGGAGTCGCTACGGCACGGGCTTTCTGCTATGGGAGAGCGTTGGGTTTCGGCTGGGTGGGGCGCCGGGGGCTGTGCGTTCCGTTGGTTTGCTGGACCAAGAAAATGCAGTCCGCGAGTTGGATCTGGAATTGCAGCCCGACGAGAGCGAGCCTGTGAAGTTCGGCAACCTGCCGACTTTCTTCTCGCGCTTCGATAGCCACGCGGTCAGTTCCGAGGAGCACGGCGTAGAAGTCGGCGTCATCTGGTTCAACTTCTGGATGGTCCCCTTGGTCCGGCACATCGATCGAGCCGTGGACGAGTTCCGCGACATGGACGGCATCGTCATCGATTTGCGAGGCAATCGCGGCGGTGTAGGTGCGATGACCGCGGGTCTCGCGGGGCACTTTCTGGATGAGCCGGTATCGCTGGGGACCTTCCGTACGCGGCAGACCGAGCTGCAGATTCGGGCGAACCCGCGCCGCGTCTCGACCGGCGGCCAGCGGGTCGAGCCGTTCGACGGGCCGGTCGCGGTACTGATCGACGAGGTGAGCGGCAGCGCATCGGAAATGTTTGCAGGCGGAATGCAGTCGATCGGCCGGGTTCGTGTCTTTGGCACTACTTCGGTAGGGGGCGTGCTGCCCGCGTCGATGGATCGGCTGCCCAACGGCGATGTTCTCTATCATGCCTTCGCCGATTTCACCACGCCCGACGGCGTGAAGCTCGAGGGCCGCGGGGTGATCCCCGACGAGCCCATTCCGCTCAGCCGTGCGGAGCTGTTGGCCGGGCGCGATGTGCCGCTGGAGGCGGCTCTGCGCTGGATCGCGAGCGAGCGTTCCGCCGAAGTCACAGGGGAATCACAGCAGCACTGACCACGAGGAGGATCGATGCGACTCAGAATCAACGGACGGAACGGCAGGGTCATGTCGACGGCGTTGGCCGTCGGCCTCTCGCTGTCGCTGCTGGGCGCGATGTGGCAGCAGCAGGAGCAGCAGCAGTTGCCAGATGGGCGTAAGGTGATCGATCGCTACGTCGAGGCAATCGGGGGTAAGGACGTCATCGTCAACCAGACCGCGCAGATGGTCAAAGCTCGACTCGATGTCCCGGCGCAGGGCATCGGCGGGGATATGGAGATCTACGCGGCGCCGCCCAACAGACTCTCGACGAAGATCGAGATTCCCGGCATCGGTGCGATCCGCGCCGGCTTCAACGGCAAGGTGGGGTGGACCATGAACCCAATGATGGGGCCGATGTTGTTGGAAGGACGGATGCTGGATCAGATGCGCCACCAGGCTCATTCGACCGCCACGCTACACCCTGAGGAGCTAGTCGCCTCCCTCGAGACGGTGGAGATGGTCGAATTCGAAGGCCACAACTGCTACAAGGTGAAGGTCACCACCCGCTGGGAGGAGGAGTACTTCGAGTTCTTCGATGTGGAATCGGGTCTGATGTGGGGGAACGAACGGACCCAGGCCTCACCGATGGGTGAAGTTCCCACAACGACTGTTTTGAGCGATTACAAGGACTTCGATGGCCTGCTTGTGCCGACGAAGACCGTGCAGCGAGCTATGGGCATGGAACAGGTCTTCACGATCATCGAATTCACGGAGACGGAGCTCGCGGACGATGTGTTCGCGCTCCCCGAAGAAATCAAGGCGTTGATGGAGCCTGCGAAAAAGGAGCCTGCGAAGCAGTAGAGGCACCTTAGTCCCGTTGGATGAGCGAGAGGGCAGCCGAGGCTGCCCTCTCTGTGTTGGCCGGTTTCCGCGAATGATGGCCGGGAGCAGACGAGCTGGCCCGGCCAACCCCTTCACGGCTCTATCTGTCGTATGCCTTCGCGCCCAGTACGGGTATACGTAGCTCCGCGATGACGGCTGCATGGTCGGACGGCCACAACCCGGACGGGGTCCGATCGGCCTTCTCATCGCCCCAGACGGTGGCGAACACCGGTCCCATCACCGTCGTGCCACGGTTGTTGTTGCGGACCAGGATCAGGTCGATGCGCTGGTTGAATTCGACGTCCGGATTGATCAGCAGATGGTGGTGCGGGCTCGTCAGGCCCTCGTCCTCGCCCTTCTTCACGTTGCGTAGCCAGGCGTCCGCGTAACCGGCCGCCATGAACTGGTGATAGATGTCTCCATGCGGCGCCTGCGTGTTAAGGTCGCCCACCAGGATGACCGGCTTCGTTTCGTCTTCGAGGAAGGACATCAGCTCGTCCGCTTGGTCACTTTGCACATCCGGATCGTCGGGATCGAGGTGCGTGTTCACGAACCGATACGTCTTATTCTTGATCGTCGCGTCGACGGCCACATATCCGCGCGTGATCTCGAGTCCCATGAACCCGATCGCGGCGGCGAAGTTCTCTTCCGCGACGTTGGAGATCCCGACGTCGCCCCGCGCCAGCACGACGTCGTAGTCGGTGAGCCGCACGTCATCGAACGCCAGATCCGGAGGTGGGCTGACGATCATCGGCATTTCGACATCGAAGTTCTCGATCACGCCGGCAACGGTGTAGTCCAGGCCCCGTGCGGCGAGCGAGGCCATGAGAATGTCCAGGTAGTCCATTAGAACGGTAGTCGCCGGTATAGTCCCGCCGATCACGGCGTCGCCGGGCGTCTGGTAGCGGATCAGCGAGATCTCCTGCAATCCCACCAGGTGGGGTCGGGTTCGGGCGATCTCGTCGGCGAAGGCCTGTGCCCGTTCGGGGAAGTTGGTGAAGAGCAGTTCCTGGAACGTCTCGGCCACGAGTAGGGGAATCTGGTTCGGATCCTGCGCCGCCAGGATTCTGTCCACGTAACCGCCGACGTAGACGTTCTGCGTCATCACCGTGACGGCCTCGGCTCCACGGCCGAGGTTCCAGTCGGGGGATTGCTGGCCTGCCGGACCGGTGACCCGGTCTTCGCTGCAGGCGGCGGACGACAGTGTCAGGACGAGCGAGCCCAGGAGTACCCTGGCAATTCCGCTCCGTGTGGGGAGGGCGTGCGCATTCATACTGCACCTCTCAGATGTAGGGTTACTGCACCGGATGAAAAGCGCGTAAGTAGACCAGGCGAGAGTTCTTCGGAAGAAGAAAGAAGAGCTACGCTGACTGATGATTCGTCACTGGAAGCGTGAGGGCGCATCGACTGCGGCCTCCCAAGGACGGCTCGGACGCTTACGCCCCCGTCGGCGATGTTCCAATATAATATAATGCAGCTAAACCGAGATCGCGGCAACCGAAATCACTAGTGAGAAGCGGTCGACGCTGGGGCCCCAGCCATGCCATCACGCCACGCGCACTCTGCGCCAGCCCTCTGGCCGTCGACCCCGGCGCATCCCAAGATGTAGTCATGTCAGCGAAAGTCGCGACGATCGATTTCCATGTGACATCGGAATGCAGCCAGGAGTGTCCTTACTGCTGGGGCCCGCAGGACTACGAGCACCCTGCGG
>JBDHHL010000203.1:0-7699 GCA_039589375.1 Gemmatimonadota bacterium
CGATGGTCGCACAGGCCTGGTGTCGCAGAATGTCTTGGGAATTCTTCGCGGCCAAGGGAGTCTTGCAGGGCAATGGGTGATCCTTGGCGCGCACTACGACCATGTGGGCTACGACGGCTCTTCGAGCCCGGTCGTGGTCTACAACGGGGCCGACGACAACGCATCCGGTACCTCGCTGATGCTGGAGATCGCCGGCCATCTGGCCGAGTACTTTTCTGACGACACGCGGGGACAGGCCGATCGACGCTCCATCATGTTCCAGGCGTACGGAGCGGAGGAGGTCGGACTGATCGGGTCGACCTACTACTGCGGACACCCAAGCTTGGTGATGGATAGCGTGATGGCGATGGTGAACCTAGACATGGTTGGCCGGTTACGGAACGAGAGCCTCAGCCTGATCGGTGCATCTTCGTCGCCCGGCTGGGCCGCGATACTGGCCAGCGCCAACACGGAATCGTTGTATCTAACCGAGGTGGAAGGCTTCATCAATCGGAGCGACCAGTATTGCTTCTACCAGCGGGAGAGGCCCGTATTGTTCCTGCACACGGGCCTGCACGCGGAGTATCACACGCCTTTGGATGACGTGGAACTGATCAACGAGGCGGGGATGGTCAGAATAGGAGATCTGACCATGAACGTCATGCTCAACTTGGTCTATCGGCACGACCGGCTGGTCTACACTAGTGGCACGCTGCCGGATGGAGCGCCGGTCGCAGATATGAGACCGCTGTTGGTGCACTAGGCCACGCACTGAACGACTAGCGCCGCCCACGAGGGCGGCGCTAGTCACAGTGGATCCCGTCGTACTCCGTTCAGCTTAGCGACTTCCTGACTCCGTTGCACTTGTGGCCGTTTCCTCACCGCGCGGCGGCGCGTTCTTCACCCAGCGGTCGAACCACTCGAACTGCTGGTAGAGTGCATCGAGGATGGTCTCGCCACCGCGGTACCCGTGCTGCTCGTGCGGGTAGAAGACCAGCTTGATCGTGCCGCCCAGACCCTTCACCGCATGGTAGAGACGCCGCGACTGGATGGGGAACGTGCCGGAGTTGTTGTCCGACTCTCCGTGCAGTAGGAGGATAGGCTCGTTGATGGAGTCTGCGTGCATGAAGGGTGACATGGCAAAGTAGACTTCGGGCGCTTCCCAGAAAGTGCGCTGCTCGTTCTGAAAGCCGAACGGTGTCAGGGTTCGGTTATAGGCGCCGCTACGGGCAATACCGGCCCGGAAGATCTCGGAGTGCGCGAGCAGATTGGCGGTCATGAAGGCACCGTAGGAGTGTCCTCCGACGCCGACCCGGTCGGGATCCGTGACCCCCATCTCGACGAGCTTGTCTACCGCAGCTTGACCGTTCATGACGAGCTGGTCCACGAACGAGTCGTTCGGCTCGTCATCGCCTTCTCCGACTACGGGCATGCTAGCCCCGTCGAGTACAGCGTATCCTTGCGTAAGGAAAAAGAGATGTGAATAGCCCCGGTAGAAGGTGAATCGGTGCTCGGAACCACGCACTTGGCCGGCGGCGCGGGCCGACTTGAACTCCCTCGGATAGGCCCAAACGACGGTGGGGAGCCGTGTCCCCTCCTGGTAGCCCGGTGGGAGATATAGCGTGCCCGTCAGATCGACGCCGTCGGCGCGCTTGTACTGGATTCGCTGTTTGGTCACAGCGGTCAGTTTGGGCGCTGGATCCTCGATGTGCGTGAGAGCTGTGAGGTCGCCGTTCCTCAGGTCACGCAAGAAGTAGTTGGGTGGTTCGGTCTTGGACTCGCGGCGCGTGATGATTCGGCGGCCTTCGTTGTCGGGCATTTCGACAAGTGTCTCGTAGTGCGGGTCTTCGCTCTGCCACAGCCTCTGCGCCTCTCCGGACATCAAGTCGAAGCGGTCGAGGAACGGGTGATCGCCTTCGGGCGATGCGCCGGAACCGGAGAGGAAGATAGAACGGCGGTCGGCGGCCTGGAGCATCACCCTTTCGCCCCGCTCGTTGCGGGTCATCACGGGTCGACCGGGATCGCCGTAGGCGTCTTCGTAGCTACGGTCCCAGATAACGCGTGGCTCGTCAAACCGCGGCGCGAAATCGACCAGGAGCACCTGGCTCCTCCTGGTTGGGCGGTCTTGCGTAAACACGAGGGCCGCGCTCCCCTGCTCGGTCCAACTGAGCGACCCCCCGAATCGACCTCCGCCTATGCGCAACTCGGTGCGGGCCACCTCGATGGGATCAGCGTCGAAGGGCGGGTTGCTGATGACGATTCGGTCCCGGTGTTCCGCCTCGGCCTTAGGATCGCCGCCGTCCAGCGCCTCCAGCCAAACGAGGGTGTGCGAGTCGCCGACGCGCCAGCGGATGCTGCGCGGGCCCTCGCGGACGCCGCCGATAGGGATCGTCTCCGCCAGCGGCAGCGAGGCGATCTTGTGGACTTCCTCGCCCCCGTGGCCCCAGACCTCTAGCTCCTGAGGGAAGAGATACATCGGGACCAGGTACGAGTAAGGGCGCTGAATGCGACCGACGAGAATGTGTCCGCCGTCAGGAGCCGGGTCGACTTCGGCAAAGATCGCTGGCTTCCCCATTGGCGTGCGCTCGCCATCCAGACCGATAAGGGCGAGCTGAGCCGTGAAGTAGTACTCGAACAGCACTTCGTCAAACGGATCCTGCAGGAGATTCTGATAGGTCCGCACGCCTGCCCGCTGGCCGCCGCCCGCCTCTTGGATCGTCGGGCCCACGGGTGCGCGAGGTCGCTGTGGCGTCGCGCCGCGATCTGACGGGATGAGTTCACAGAGTAAGGCATCGGAGTCCGGCATCCACCCGCAGGGTCGACCGATAGCCGCCATTAGCTCGGGCCCGGTCAAGCGCCGTGCTTGCTTCGAATCGATGGAGGCGAGCCAGAGTTCCACGCCTGCGTCGCTCGTGTTCGTGAACGCCAAGTGCTTGCTGTCCTGAGACCAGAAAGGATTCGTCAGCTGGACGTCGTCGGGAAGCTCGATCGTCCACTCCCGGCCATCTGATATCCGGACGAGTTTGATGCCGACTCCGAGCGGTGGCTGGTCATCGCCGTTGGTCCGCGGGTTGAACCTCACACCGGCGAGCCCCAAAGCCGGATCCGCCAGTTGGGCGATAGACGGATAAGCGCGGCGCTCCGTCAGCGCCATCCAGTCACCATCGGGGCTGATGTTGACGGAGGGCGTTGGCGGCGCGCCAACGATGTCGACTACGTCCTGTGGGGGTGTCCGGTAAGGTTCCTGGGCGTTGGCGAGCCCTGTGGCCAGTATCAGGGCCGTCAGCGCCGTGAGTGAGCGAGCGACGACGTTCACAGTCACCCTCCTGTTGCTGTGTGGGCAGAGATTCTCGTTCCGGGGCTGCTGTTAGTTACGATTGTTAGTGGTGGGGGTCAAGGAGGCCGCCCACCGCTTCGGTCGGCGGCCTCACTCTAGGTCGGCGGGCTAAAGCCGTACGAGCACGCCGGCCGTCAGCGGGATGATCCAAATGGTGTCTCCGCCGATCCCCGCCACGTTGCCGAAGACCAGAGTCGACATGCCGTTAACACTTATCGCCACTTGCGGGCTGACGTAGTACTGGAACATCAAGCCGGCGTTGAGGGCGAACTTCGTGGTCGACTCGACCCCCTCGGAGCCGCTTGTATCGGGATCGAAGGTTACAGCGCCGGCGCCAAAGGGCACGAGGATCCTGATCTGCGAACCGGGGTCGCCGATATCATAGGCTGCCTTGAGGAAGTACCCGTAGTTCCTCACGTCGGGCCCTATGTCCCCCTTCAGCCAGCCTAGGTTGAAAGTCCCAAGAGCGTACCATCTGGAGTTGAACTGGTAGCCCACGTCGGCCGAAATGCCGAAGCCGGGGTTCGCGGTGTTGGCGTACTCGCCGACAGGGAAGTACGCACCGCCGGCGACGTGGATCAGCCAGGGGTTGTCACGGCGTTGGGCATGGGCGTCTTGGGCAAAACCGAGGGTCAGCACCAACGCCGCAAGTAGTGCGGTGACTTTGGCGTGCTGCATCGTTGTCCTCCTAGAAAGTGAAATGGGTTCGCGTCGTCCAGCAACCGTCGACACGATCCCTTTGTTGGGATTGCGGTATTGCTGGACTGTAATGTCCCTACCTCTTTTGTGGCAAGGCCGGAATGCCATCTGGGTGGCGAGGCTCCGACGAGCCTGCGACATTGGAGCCGGACTCGGTCGACTGTGCAATTGTTACTCTTCTTTGCAGGTGCTTCACAACAACGTGAGCCGACGGCCAGGACATCTGTCTGTTGATGTTGGCCGAGGGGACCCCCGGATGGCGGTTGGTGTAAGAATGGATCCGCTGGTTGACGTGCATGTCTTGGCTGGCTCCGGACTGGTCGGCATGCGGCTTGCTGTCTATGTACTGAACGTCCAGAGGCGGAGGACCCTCTTAACGATGCCGATCGACCGCGATGGTATGATCGGCTACTGCGGGCGGTGAATCGAGCGGACTTAGAGGTGGTTCGAAGACAGCTGTTCTGGGTACTAGGTGTGTTTCGGTGCCGCAACGCACTCTGCGTGACTGCGGCGCTGCTGTTGCTTTGTGACACACCTGTGTGGGCGCAGCGGGAGCGTCCGGTTTCGCGATGGATCTCAGCCTCGAAGGCGAGCTGGACATCGAAGTCGGAGATTGGCGGCGTGGAGGAGCTGGAGTTCGTCGATGCGCTCCGCCGACACGGGGAAGTCAGCCGGCACAGGGAAACGCCCGCAGCGGGCCTCAAGCTCTACCATTACACGGCCGGACTGAAGTTCGAGTTGCCGCTCAGAAAGCAGTCGCGTTGGGATCTCGTTGCGGATTTCGGCCTGGGAGCGACGCGGTTGAGATCTGCGGAACTGGCAAACTACAACACGTCGAACCAGCGCATATCGGAGACGTTCGTCTCGCTGCTGGGTGGCCTGAGCGTTCAATACTCGCTAGCAGAGAACTGCCGAGCCTTCGTCGGTGCTCGGCAATACTTCTACATCGAGGATGACGACGGCTTGGTGATCGATGGGCTGGAGGATCCCGGCCTTCTTCTCAGGACCGGCTCGTGGACCTTCCCGATAACTCTGGGCGTAAGTCTCAGCTTCCGCTAACCACCACCCTACCAAGACGTCGAGCCATAGCTTCGGTCCGGCATGCCGGGTATGTGACCTTCCCCTTGCACTTGCCTCTTGTCTCTACATCTTGCAGCACTCGCCCGACCTAGGTTTCCGGAGCTCGACCCACCGTGTGCTACGGTGTTGGTTTTACCGTTACAGCGAGTGGTGAGAGACGTTAGATGGAATTGACACTGAGCATCCTTCAGCTGGCGTTCGGCGTACTGCTTCTGTACGCGGGGGCGGAAGGGTTAGTGCGCGGCAGCGCCGACCTGGCGCTCCGCTTCGGCCTAAGCCCGCTGGTGGTGGGGCTCACGGTAGTGGCGCTGGGAACGAGCAGTCCCGAACTCGTGGTTGCCTTGGGTGCGGCGATGAAGGGGACGGGCGATATCGCTGTCGGCTCTGTCGTTGGGTCCAACATATCGAACTTTGCGCTCATTCTGGGTGCGACTGCGCTTGTACGGCCGTTGGCAATCCGCCGTCAGCTGATCAGTCTCGACATGCCGATCGTGATTGGCTGTTCGCTGATGTTGGTGGCGATGCTGCTCGATGGCAGGTTGGAGCGGTGGGAGGGCATCGTCCTGGTTGTCTCCCTCGGTGCGTATATGCTGTTCAATGGCTGGCGCGCGCCGGAAGGAGAGCCTTCGCCGGTGAGTGGGCCGATTCGTCTGACTCCGAGGCGACGGCTGGGTTTTCCATGGTTGCCGGCGTCGTTTGTCGTCGGCGGATTGGCCTTGCTGGTGTTCGGTGCAGAAACACTCTTGGAGGGCGCTATCTCAGCGGCGGAGATCCTGGGCGTCAGTCAAGCGGTGATAGGGCTCACTCTGGTGGCGGTGGGAACTAGCCTACCCGAACTTGCCACTGCTACGGTGGCCACCTTGAAAAGGGAAAGTGATCTGGCGGTCGGCAATCTCATTGGGTCGAACATCCTCAACATTCTCGGGGTACTCGGGATTACCTCGCTGGTCCGTCCGCTGAGGAGTTACGGCGTTGGAATCGTTGACCTTGGTGTGATGGTTGGAATCGTCTTGGTGGCGGCGGTGCTGATGCGTGTGGGATTCCGACTGCGGCGCTGGGAGGGGGCGTTCTTGCTCGTCCTCTATGCCGGTTACGTGTGGCACCTGACGCACTGAGCGGGTCTTCGAACCAGGCGCCGAGTCCGAAAAGAGCGCTGCGGTCAACGGTTACGGTAGGCCTAAAGGACTCGGCGGGCATTCCTCCTTCTCTCTAATCACTGTGTACGCGATGGCGCCTATTCGCCAGCCCGCGTCGGTCCGCACGAGTTGGAAAGCGTCGATCCCGCAGTGGCTGAACTCGCCGTCCACGTAGAAGTCGTACGGTGACCAGACATCTGCGATGGGACCGTTGACCCGCACCTGTGCCTCCCAGATGCGCTCGTGCAGATCGGGCCCCTCTGAGCCGAGGTTGTCGACGGACTCTTCTGTGGACCGCCACCTGTAGACGATGGAATCCCCCTGTGGAACGATGATCAGGTTCTTGACCTCGGCCAGGACGAGAGCGCGGTAGGCAGCGGTGTCACGGTTGTTGATAGCATCCAAGAATGCCTGAACGGCCCTGAGGGCATCCTCTTCGTCCTCTTGACGCGCGGCGCTTTGAGCGGTGACGGAATCCGGCCAACTCCCGCCGGTCACTTGCGGCGCCCAATAGGACTCGATGATGGACGAGTATACGATGTTCCGAAACTTGCTCTGCAAGTCAAGGCCTCCGCTGGGCACCAGTTGGGCCATTAAAATTCCGATCAACTCCTCTTGCGGGTCAACCCAGAAAAGCGTGTAGTAGGCGCCACCCCAGCTATACTCTCCAGCGGAGGCGTGCCGTCCGGCACGCCCTGGGTGCTCAACAACGGCGAAGCCGAGACCGAAACCGTGGCGTCCATCGTTGAATAGATCGCCCACGTGGTTCGACGTCATCAATTCGACGGTCTTCGGGCTCAGGAGCCGGGTCCCGTCCAGTTCGCCGCCGTTCAAGAGCATCTGAAGAAAGCGTGCATAGTCCGTCGCTGTGGACAGCAGCCCGGCGCCGCCAGAGAAGTTCTGGCGCGGGCCCGTTAAGTAGTCACCCTGCCCCATGCCCTCATCAGGCGCCCGCACGATCGCGCCATCGGGAGTGGCTGAGTAGACCGCCGCCAATCGGCGGGCATCGGCAGGTGGCAGGTAGAAGTGTGTGTCGTTCATGTCGAGCGGCTCGAGGATGCGGGTCTCGAAGAACTGATCGAGGCTCATCCGAGAGACTTCCTCCACCACGTGCCCGAGGACGTCTGTGGAGAAGCCGTAGACGAAGGCGTCACCGGGATGTGACGCGAAGGGCAATTCGGCGAGCTTGTCGATGCTTGCGCCGATGGGTTCGTCTTTGTCAGCGAAGTACCACATGTGGACGCCGGCTGCGCGGTAGATGCTGTCGACGACACCGGTTCCGTAGGAGATCCCGGAAGTGTGGGTCAGCAGGTGGCGGATCGTGATCGGGCGTTTTGCGGCCTCGCGTAGGATGATCACGTCTTTACCTCGGACTTCGGATACCGCCACCGTCGCGTCGGCGAATGACGGGATGTACTTGGAAACAGGGTCGCTCAGCAGCAGTCGTCCTTCTTCGACCAGCATCATC
>JBDHHL010000204.1:0-7680 GCA_039589375.1 Gemmatimonadota bacterium
TGGGGACAGTCCTTTCGGCCACCGGGAAGCGGGCCGCTATCCGACTTCTACGTCTTGCTCCAGCGCCACGTAGGCCGCGTGTCCGGTGAGTACGTGGAGGACCCTCAGCTGGTAGCGGCCACCGCTTAGGTTGCCGAGCACCGCCTCGAAGACAAAAACGTCGACACCCGGCACGCAGTCGCCCGCAGGGACCCAGCCCACCCGCAGCTCCAGCTCCGACCCGCTGCGGTCCGCCTCGGCGATTACCTCGGACGGCGTAGCCAGGCACGGCGTAGCCAGGCTCCCCTGGACGGTGATCCTACCCTCGCCGCCCTCGGCGGTTGTCGAAGGCGACGGTCCCCGGCCATCGAACCGGTCGGCGCTGAAGCTCAGTAGCAGGTCCGGCCCGGTGGAGTCAGAGCACGAGCTGGAGCCCAGGACTGTTGCCGCCGCTAGAATTATCGCGCCAACGAAACCGGCGCAGGTACACGAACGCATAACGCCGCTCCAGGAAGGCGAGCCAAACGAGGTTACGAAAGAACCTTACCAGGTGTCACCGATCTCTGGCAAGATAACCGACGGAGCGGGTCCGGCTCAACACGGCATGCCGCTGGCCGGGCTGTTCACGGGCCCTGCTGGGGCTCTAGATTGACGCCAACTCCGTATCAAGGAGGCTTACGGCCCGATCTGGAGGATTCACCACCAAACGCGACGTCGCAAACCCATAGACTGAGCTGAGCCGCACGCAAACAAGGGAGCGGAACAATGCTGAGGACGCGTCTTGAACAGCTCCTTGCCCTGGCGGGGCTGATCTCCATCTGCGGGGTGGGTCCCCTGGCCGCGCAGGAACCAGGAGACATCGCCATCGTGGGCGGTCGGGTCGTGGACCCGGCCAGCGGGGTCCACCGGGTGCAGAACGTGCTCATCCGCGGTGAACGCATCGTCGCTATCACCGACGAGCCGGTGACGGCGGCTCGGGAGATCGATGCATCGGGCCTGGTGGTGGCTCCGGGTTTCGTGGACATCCTGGCCCGGATCCGGCCCGACCACGAGCCCCACCGTTACAAGATCAAGGATGGGGTGACCACGGTGGTCAGCATGCACGGCGGCCCCGTAGACATTGCGGGCTGGTACGCGGCCTTCGAGGCCGAGGGCTCGCTCGTGAACTACGGCACCACAGTGGGGCATCCCGACGTCCGCGAGGCGGCGGGCGTTACTGATCTCTATGCGCCCGCCGGCAAGGCCCAGCTGCCGCGGATGCGCGAGATCGCGGCACGGTCCATCCAGGCCGGCGCCGTGGGCATCGGCTTCGGGGTCAACTACACGCCGGGCGCCTCGTACGAGGAGATCATCGCCATGTTCGACGTGGCCGCCCAACACGGCGTACCGGCGCACGTGCACTCACGTTACAAGGGTTCGGTCTTCCCCGAGACCATCGTGCAATCCGTGCAGGAAGTCATCGCTGCGGCGGCGATCACTGGGGCCAGCGCCCAGGTCGTTCACCTCGCCTCCTCGGCGATCGGCTCGATGGACGTGTCGCTGGAGATGATCGAGGGTGCGCGCCAGCAAGGGATCGACATCATGGCCGACATCCATCCTTACCTGGCTAATAGCACGCAACTGGAGTCGGCGCTTTATGACCCGGGCTGGCAAGAGCGGTTCGGCGGCGCCACCTACGACTCGATCATGCTCGTGGACACGGGCGAGAGGCTGAACGAGGAGACGTTCAAGTACTGGCGTGAGAAGGGCGCAACGATCATCACCTTCTTCATCCCGAAGGACGAGATGTTGATGGCGCTCACGCATCCGCATGTGATGGTGGCGAGCGACGGCGTCATCGTCAACGGGCTGGGCCACCCGCGCGGCGCGGGCACGTTCGCCCACGTGCTCGGTCGGTTGGCACGTGAGGAGGGTCATCTCACCCTCATGGAAGCTCTGCGCAAGATCACGATCATGCCCGCGCAGCGGCTCGAGCATGCGGTACCCTCCATGCGTTACCGGGGCCGGCTGAGCGTCGGCGCGTACGCTGACATCACCGTCTTCGATGCCAACACGATCATCGACCGCGCCACTTACCTCGACTCGGCGCAGTATTCCGAGGGCGTGCACTACGTAATCGTCAACGGCACCCTCGTACTCGATGGCGGTGAGTTCGTGGACGGTGCAGCACCAGGCCAGCCCATTCGTCACACTTCGGCGCGAGCGCAGCCATGAGGCCAAACCGCGCCCTTCAACTGCTGCTCCTGGTCAGCCTCGCGCTCCTGGGCTGCGAGCCGCGGGCGCCGGAGCATCCTGCCTACGGTCCCGAACAGCTCAGCCGCTCGTCCCACGGTATGGTGGTCAGCGCTTCGCCCATCGCCACGAGCGTTGGCGTCCAGGTCCTGGAGTCGGGGGGCAACGCGGTAGACGCCGCCGTCGCCGTAGCGTTCGCGCTCTCGGTGGTCGAGCCCACCATGTCGGGCCTCGGCGGCCGTACCCAGATCCTCTTGCGCACTCCCGACGGCGAGTTCGCCGGGATCGACGGCACGACGCAGGCTCCGGCCGCGTCGCCGACCGAGCCTGCTGAGGAAGAGAATCTCTACGGATATCCCACGGTCGCTGTTCCCGGCACGGTCGCCGCGCTAGCCATGGCGCACGCCGCGCACGGCACCCAGCCCTGGGCCGAACTCATCGCCCCGGCCATCGCCCTCGCCGAGGGGGGCTTCGCGCTGCCGCCGCAGACGGCCAGCCGGATCGCCGGCGCCGCGGACCAGTTGCGGGAGTTCGAAGGTTCCGCTCGCTACTTTCTTAAGCCGGATGGCACGGCCTACGCAGGCGACGAACGGCTGGTCCAACTCGATCTCGCCCGCACGCTCCGGACGATCGCCGAGGGCGGCGCGGACGCATTCTACCGGGACTGGATCGCCGACAGCATCGCCGCCGACATGCAGCGCCATGGAGGCTTCGTCCGCCGAGAGGACCTCGCCGCGTACGAGGTGCGCCGTTCGCAGGTGGTGCGAGGCAGCTATCGGGGCTACGACCTGGTCGGCACCTACCTCCCCGCTTCGGGGGCAACCACGATCGAAGCTTTGCAGATTCTCGAACGGTTTGACCTCGGCGATCGGGCGGGGGGAGCTGAGTGGATTGCCCTCACCGCGCAGGCACTGCTGCTCAGCTTCGAAGATCGCACCCGGGACCTGGGGACACCGGAACAGCAAGCCGAGATCCTGGTGTCCAAGGACTGGGCAGCCGAGCGCGCTACCGAGGTGGACGATCCCCGGGCGGCACCGGCGGTAGCCGTCGGTGCGGGCGGACAGAGCGTTTTAGGCGTGCGCGAGTCGGCCCACACGACGCACCTGTCGGTCGCCGACCGGGAGGGTGGCCTGGTGGCGCTCACGCAATCGCTTGGACCCACGATGGGCTCCAAGGTGGCGGCCCCGGGCCTCGGGTTCTTGTACGCGGCGACGATGGGCTACCTGGGAGCGCTGCCCCCGGGTGCGCGCCCCTTTTCGTCGCAGTCGCCACTCATCGTGCTCAACGACGGACAGCCGGTGTACGTGCTGGGTGGTGCGGGGGCCCGCAGGATCATCTCTGCGATCGCGGAGGTGGTGAGCCGGCTGGTCGACGAGGACGTCTCGCTGGCGGAGGCGATGGCGCTGCCCCGGTTCCACCCCACACCCACGAAGGTCTACTTGGAGGGGCACCGCGCGGCCACATGGTCGGCGGCGGACCTAGCCGATCTAGCGAGCTTCGGGTTCACGCCCGAGGCCCGCGGTTCGGCTACCTACTTCGCGAGGATTCACGCGATCGAGTTCGTCGTCGCGAGAGGCGACTATATCGGCGTAGCCGACCCGCGCGGGCACGGGAGTGCCCGTGGCCCGCGTCGCTGAGCAGAAGCGCCACCGCCGACAAAGACGCGACTCCGGTACCCAGCAACGAGCCGACTGCCCGCCGGGATCAACTGCGGAATCGAAACCGATGGGAAGAAGCGGTCACGGTCAGCACGAGCTGGTCACCAGGGCTGACCTGCACGGACGTTGTGGTGAGCTCGCCGCCTCCGACGAAATCGATGATGAATCGTGCCGCATTGGTCCGCGAGCGGAAACGGAACGATCGAGTGCTGTTCCCTGGCACGTTCCCCAACCGCGTACGCGTGCCGGACTCTAGCAGGTAGATGCGGGCGTCGTAGAAGTTCTGATTCTCTACCTGGAGCGTGACCTCGAGACTCGGCTCGCCCTCGGCCGGTCCTTCACCCCCTGCCTGGCGCGCTCCGCAGTCGGATATGAGTAGCGCCAGCGCGCTAACTCCGACGAGCTTCCCTACTGCCTTCATGTGGCTCATCCTCCTCCTCAGCAACAGGTTCGACACCAGCGACGACTCCGGCACTTCCAGCTCGAATTCCGGAATTGGGAGCGCCAGTCGGATTACGGCTTCACATCACAGACTATTTCATATTCGGGGGTCTACCGCGTCGCCATATTGGATTCGCCCAATTCTTCTCCTGGGGGTCTATCCGCAGGGCGGTAGTGTATTCGACCGTTGCCTGCTCTCGCATTCCCAGAAAGTGATACATGTCTCCCGTGATGCTGTGATGCGTCGCTTCAAACCGCTTCTGTATCCTCTCTTCCACGGCAGCGATCGCCTCAGCGGTCTTTCCCACGTTGACCAAGAGAGGGAACACGTTCTCTCGAAGATCCCGAATGGTCAGGGTGTTCTCTACCCTGTACACGCTCGATACGAAGTATGCCATCGCCGGCGTAAACTCTAAGTAAGGGTTATTGTCAGTATTCGTTCTGGCATCTCCAACATACCGAGCCAAGCCCTCTCCACCCATCACAAACCAGCCTAAGACGTCAATGGGGTCAGTTACATTCAGCAGCTCCAGGTCACGCTGGACATCTCCCATCGCCAGCTTGCGACTCAACGAATCAAAGTCAATCTGTAGCTCCGCTTGCGTTCCAACCAAAATGAAGTACTGCCTTAAAGGTGTGAACCAGAGAGTCGTATGAGAAAACACTGTGATAAACGTCTTCGCTATCATCCTCACTTCCTGATCCGACAGCAAGTGGAAGGGTATCCATTGAACGACCAGCCCATCATCGGATAGTCTCTTCTCGAGCAGTTCATAGAACTCCAAACTATAGAGGCTACCATTTCCAGCCATTTTGGGAGACGTGGCATCAACGGTAATCACATCATACTGTTTGTCAGTCACCAGGGCGTAATTTCGCCCATCCCCCATTATCAAGTTGAACCCGGGCTCGTTCAGCACACCGTGATTGATCTCCGGGAACCACTTTGCGGCATCTATCACGGCAGGCACCAGTTCGACACAATCCACTTCGTCGACGTTGTACTGCATTACACCCCAGGATGTACCGCCGGCTCCAAAGCCTACTATGTTCACCCTTGGGGAGGGGACGCTGCTCAGCAGAAGGGGCAAGTGCGCCAATGCCTTTTGTGCGTCCTGTGGCTCGAGCCCCGTTCCAGCTACGGGAAATCCATTGATACTCAGGACCCGGTCACCCCATTTGTCTTCGTATACCTTGACAGTCCCACCTACTCCTTCCTCATAAGACAGAACCTCGGGACTTTCGATGCCCTCATAGTAGGATGTCAGGGGAATCGCACCCCGGGTGAGGTAGAAGGTCCCTGCACCGATGAGCAATATTCCCAACCCGACCACAACCTTCATTCTGGTCTCATATCTCATCAATGGCTCGGATAGGATAAGCACTCCGCCAAGGATGACATTGATGCCTGCAATCAACACGATGCCGTTCTGCACACCGAGCGAAGGGATCAAGATGAAGCCGGCTATCACCGAACCAAAGACGCCTCCAATCGTGTTCACGGAATAGACATCGCCCAATGCGCTACCCACCACATTCAGGTCTCTTGTGTATATCTTGCTCACCACAGGGAAAGTCATCCCCATGAGGACTGCGGGCACGAGCATCACCGCAAGACTCCTGCTGAACCTCATTCCTATCCACTTCCAGAGCAGCATCGAGTCAGGGGACGAACCGGCCATGCTTTCGAATACGGGGGTCAGGTTACTGAGTATTGGAATCGCCAGGATGGCAGATAGCCCAATGAACACCTGTATCAGCCCCAACCAGGCGAACAGTTTCCTTCTAGTGTCGATGAACCTCCCTACGATGAGGCTCCCGATGGCGATACCCAATAGGAACGCCGTCAGAATTGTCGTGAAAGCATGGGTAGAATTGTCCAAGAAGAAGACGAGTGCCCTCGTCCAGAACACCTCCAGGGCTAGTGCACAAAAGCCTGATACACCAACTGCCCATAGTGCCAGCAGAGCCAGCCTTGAAGAGAACGCATCTCCCCAACCCGCCTCCGGCTCCTCCTCGCTTCTCTTCGCGGTACTGTCGGCTACCGGGCGAATCCCCATTCGCCAAGCCAAGACCAGAACAAAGCCTGCGATAAGCAGGTTCACCACCCCGGCGACGTAGGCGGTCTCCTTAACACCCAACATCAGGATGAGATAGAACCCCGCGGAAAGGGTGCCCACCACTGCTCCAAAGGTGTTCGTGGAATACAGATGACCGACATGCCACCCTAATCTCTCGTGTCTCTTGGCAAAAAATTTGACGATAACCGGGAGGGTTCCGCCCATTAAGGTGGTCGGGATAAGTAAGACCAGGAAAGAACAGACAAACCTGATCAGACTGATCCCGTGATACCCAATACCGAGTTGCTGAGATATGAGAACATAGACCTCACTCAGGCCGGAGAAGAGCAAGGGCATCAGGAAAGCAAATACGCCTATCCCTGCTTCGAGAACCGCATAAACCAGAAGGGGGTTTCTGCCTCTATCGATAACTCTGCCAAAATAGAAGCTGCCTAACGCCAGTCCGGCAAAGAATGAGGATAGTATAGTGCTTGTGGCAAAGGCAGTAGCACCAAATACCAGGGTGAGCATGCGCATCCAGACTACTTCGTAGACTAGTCCGCATGCTCCTGAGAGGAAGAATAGAACTAGGATAATTAGTCGGACGCTGCCCTCTCCTGAGCGACTAATGCTGACCTCCTCCAATTGCTCATCGTGCTTGCCAATCAACCGCTGCTCCGATATCTGTGAGACTGTTGAAACAGCCTGCCCTTAGTGATTCGCTCTCCAAGCGACATCTAGACCGCATCCTCGGCCCAGTGTGCGGCCACGGCAGCATGGTCATTAGCCAGCATGGCATCGGTGTACAACTCAAAGACACCCCAGATCGCCGCCGCGTCCTCCTCCGGGAAACCAGCCGGTTCCTGCACAGACGCCTGACAGGTCGTGGTCGCCAGAGCGAGCGCCAGTACCGCGAACACCACCTTGCGCGCACTCATGGTAACCTCCCTGGGCTGCGAACTTAGAGCACCACAAAGCTAACGCCCCCTGGGAGACTGGGCTACGTACCTTCAGTGGCAAGGGGATACTCCTCGGAGATTGCGCCAGAAAGGGAGCGGGAGCCATCGAGGCGTGGGAATGCCGGACTCCCGAGCTGCTGATGATGGCGAGGCGCTCCTGTCTCCGCCGGCTCAAAAAGAAAGGAGGTTTACTCTTGGTGGCTAGAGGTGATCCGAAACATCGTTGCGGAACGCGAGCGGCTCCACGATTGGGGGGCGCGCCGGTCGCTCGGCGTTCGCTGCTACGGGATCAGGCCCACGATCGCCGCAAATTCCTCGGCGGAGAAGGCCCGCATCGACGTGGTCCTCACG
>JBDHHL010000205.1:0-10948 GCA_039589375.1 Gemmatimonadota bacterium
TAGTTGGCGACGATCGTATATATTAGATACCCCGCCGCAGCCGTCCGGTGAAATCCCCCTTGAGCCCCATTTCCCTGACACCGCACACTGAGGAGGTAACCGTGATAGGTCGCAAGGCTAGCATTATCACACTGCTTGGTGCGGCTCTCGTTCTGGCTGTGGGCTGCGGCGATGACGAGACAACGGAGCCCGGCGCCACCGCACTGAGCCAAGCCGAGGCGCTCAGCATAATCAACGAGGCGATCGCCGTTCTGATGGCAGCGACACAGTCAGGCCTTTCCGGAGGTCCGGCGCCGGCCGCCGCGGCGGTGCCCTTCGATTTCACCCACGAACATACGCTTGCATGTCCAGCCGGTGGCGAAATAAGCGCCACGGTGAGCGCGAGCGGCGACATGGACCAGGGCTCGGGCAATATGACGATGCAGGGCTCTGCCACCTACACCGACTGCGCGCGCGAGGGCCCAGAGCGCACGATCACATTGAACGGCCAGCTGTCTCAATCCGGCAGCATGACAGTCGTGGACAACGTGATCGACGCCAGCTTCACCCTGACCGGCTCGCTCGCTTGGGATTTTGAGCCGGGCGACGCTGGGTCGTGCGACTTCAACCTTACGATCCTCTTCTCGAACCAGAGCGGTAGCGTTACCGGCACCGCCTGCGGCCACCCGATCGACAGCTCCGGCTGATTCGCTGCCTGCGCCGCGATTCAGGTAGCGGCGCCAGGCACGCCCGAAGGCTCGGATCGATACAGCCCGGGGGGGGCATTACCCTCCGGGCTGCTTTCGCTGGGCACGGCGAATGGGCGCGAGGTGATTGACTAGGGCGCTGTTCGAGCGCGTGAGTGAAGACCCCGCATTCGAGCGCGAAGTCGAGCGCGTCCGTGCGGGAATCTGGGATCGGGTGGGATCAGAAAGCGAGAGCGCGCGAGCCGTAGAAAGCGATAAGGCCTCGTTAGGACAACAGGTCTCGGCGCCCCCGGTCCCTTGGGACTGATCGCGCGTTGGAGCTCGCTAGCGAATTCGGAACTTCGATGATCTTCTCGACCAGCTTAGCCCGAGCCGCAAACACGTAGCCGACCGCCGCGACCACGGCGGAGAGAACCCAGCCCCAAGTCATGTCGACAGCGGCGACGACATTCGGAAAGCCCCGCATCGTCGCCAGGTTCGTGAGATCGTAGGTCGCGTACGTCACGAGCCCGAAAGAACCACCAAGCAGCAGCGCTCGGCCCAGCGACCCGCGCTCGATCGCCGGCACGACCACGAAGACAACCACCGAAGCGACAAAGAGCAGATAGAAGATAATGGCGGGCATCGCCGAGACGCTCGACTATTTCAACAACGGCGTGCTCGGTCCCGGGAAGTGCGAGGACGACTAGCGCCGCCGCTGTTTGGCCGCGCTTACTCCGTGCGCAAGCTCTCGACCGGGTCGACGCGAGTGGCTCGCCAGGCCGGCAGCAGCGCCGCCGCCAGCGCCACGAGCATCAGAACGATCGTGGTCGCCGCGAACGTGACCGGATCCAACGGTTCGATTCCAAACAACACACCGCGTACCACTTGAGTCGTGGCGGCGGCCCCACCGAGCCCAAGGACAACCCCGATGACCGTAAGCCTCATTCCGTAGCGGAGCACCCACGCCAGGATGTTCGCGCGATCGGCGCCGAGCGCGATCCGAACACCCAGCTCATGAGTGCGGCGGCCGACCAGCTGCGCCAGGACACCGTAGAGGCCCAGTGCCGCCAGCAACATGGCCACGCCGGCGAAGGCGCCTAGCAACAGCGTACGGAACCTGTTCTGCGCGAGCGAGCTCGAGACTACATCGCTCATGGGCCTGAGACTCGAGACCGGGACGTTGGGGTCGACCTCGCGGATCGCCGCGCGCAACGACGGAACCATGGCGGACGGATCCCCCGAGGTTCGAACCACGAGGTAGGTGCTCAGGCGCCCGTGCTGCGCCAGGGGCCAGTACATGGTGGCTCGCGTGTCGAACTCGATCTGCCCCAACCGCACGTCGCCTACCACGCCTACGACCTCGAGGTAGAGCGGCGGATTCCACGGCAAGACGATCGATCGGCCGATGGGGTCCTCGCCGGGGAAGAACTCGTCGGCCAAGCGGCGGCTGATGACGGCCACCGTCGGTGCGTCAGCCGCATCGCCGGGCCTGAAGGTTCGGCCGCGGATGAGCGGTATGCCCATCGCATCGAAATAGCCCGGCGTGACCACCCGCCGTGTCGCCCCGCGCCGTTCCGCCGGCGTGGCCGCCGGTCGGCCCTCGGCGTGAACGAAGTTCCAGGGGCCAAAGCCGCCGATTATGGGAAGACGGGTGGTGGCACCGACTTCCTGAACACCGGGGAGTGCACGGACCCGCTCCAGCGCCGCCTCGTGGAAAAGGTTCGGGTCCCGCTCCTCCCCATACACGGCTTGCGGCAGGCGGAGCCGGGCCGTCAGCACCCGCTGCGGCTGGAAGCCCATCTCCTCCTGCTGAATTCTCAGGTAGCTTCGGATCAACAGCCCCGACGAGACGAGCAGAACTAGCGAAAGCGCGACCTGACCGACCACCAGCCCGCTCTGCAGCCTCAAGCCACCGGTCCCGCGCATCCCGCGGTACCCCTCCTTGAGAGCCTCGACCAGCTGTAGCTGAGGCGCTCGGATGGCGGGGGCGAGCCCGAACAGCAGGCCCGTCGCGAGGGAGACGACGAGCGTGAAAGCGAGAGCCGTGCCGTCGAGGTCAACGCCGTCCAGCAGCGCCAACGACTCACCGCCAACCCTCGGAAGTCCCTCGATCGCCCCGTAGGCGACGGCAAGACCGAGAGCGCCGCCCAGGAGGGCGGTGACCACGCTCTCGGTGAGCAGCAGCCGAGCCACCCGGCCGCGCGATGCGCCCATGGCCAACCGCACCGCAACCTCCCCCTCGCGGGCGGTGGCCCGGGCCAGCAGCACCGCCGCTACGTTGGCGCAGGCCACTAGCAACACCAGGGCAACCGCGCCAAGCAGTATCCAAAGCACGCCGCGCACATTGCCCACGAAGACGTCCCGTAGCGGAACCAGCGAAACCGACCAATCCTGCTTGGAGTCGGGGAATTCCTCAGCGATCCCCATCGCTATCGAGAGCAACTCCGACTCCGCCTGCTCGATAGAGATGCCGGACTTGAGCCGACCGAGTACGAGGAAGTTGTTGTTGCCGCGGCCCTGTGCCATCCCCTCGTTCATCCGCATCGGTCGCCACAACTCGGCAAAGGATGGGAAGGCGAAGCCCGCCGGCATCACGCCCACGACTTCGTACACGTCTGGCCGACTATGTCTGGGTCGCCGCCGAACCGCCGTTGCCAGAGCCCGTAGCCGAGCACGATCGGATTGCCCGAAGTCGGATCTTCATCATCGGGCAGCAAACCGCGACCAACGACGGGATCCACGCCTAGTGTCTGGAACAGATTCGACGAAACCGCCGATCCAACCAAGACCTCCGGCTCATCACCGCCGGTGATCACATAACGCTCCGGCGACCAGGAATAGCGGCTCGAGCAGAACCGAATCGACTACGCTGAACATGGCCGCGTTGGCGCCCAGGCCGACGCCGAGAATCAGGACCAAGATCAGGGAGAGTAGCGGACGGCGCGCGACGGATCGCAGCGCAAAGCGCAGATCGGACAGAGTGGAGGCGAGCATCGCGTACGACTCCTGTAGGGCCCGAAGAAGATGGTTGCAGCTGTCGCCGCCCTAATAGACAGCGATTCGCGCGACTGGGTTGCATCTCCGCTCGAACCGGCGGGCGGCGCCTCGGGCTTCTCACGAGGAAAGGGCTACTTCCGAACGGCAATACGTGTTCGAGCTAGCACCGGTTTCGGCACGAACGCTATCCAGCGGGCTTTCTGACCAGGGTACCGAGTACCCGATTCGACTCTACCCCGAGCGGCGAATACACAGCGCGCCCAGGCCGCTACGCTCTGGGCTGTGCTAACCGAATTCGGAGGCCCTGCAAATAGGGAAGGGCGCGATGGGAAGCTCCCATCGCACCCAACCAGCCCTTGCGACTCGAAATGAGGCCCGAATACTCCGCGACCGGTTACCCCCCGTTCGTCTTCGCTGTAGTCGTAACGGGCGTCTCCTCCGCGGCCGGTCGCGCCTTGTAGCGCTCCCAACGCTCCTGGTGCTTGTTCTGAGTGTCCACCGGGATGCCCCTGATGAACACGTGCTGGACCTGCGTCTGGATCTCCAACGGGTCGCCGTCGGTGACGATCAAGTTCCCCAGCTTACCCGGCTCGATCGTGCCCAACTGATCACCGACTCCAAGGATCTCGGCAGCGTTTATCGTGACCGCCCTCAGCGCCTCGTCGTACGGGAGACCGAACGGAACGGTATTCGCCGCTTCATAGGGCAGCGTCCGGGAGTCGGCGGAGTTGAACGTCGCGAACGCGATCTTCACGCCCGCCGCGTGCAGCTCGCCGGCCAGGGAAAACGGCAAGTAGTATGGATCGTCCTCCTCAGCAGGAAGCGACTGCGAGGGACCTAGTATGACCGGGATCCCCTTCTCCACCAGCATCTCCTTCACTTCCCGGGCATCGCGCGCCCCGGCGAGTATGATGCGAAGCTCGTAGCGCTCGGCGAACTCGAGAGCGGTCTCGATACCCCGCTTGTCGTTCGCCACTACGATCACCGGCAAGCCGCCGCCCAAGACGCGGCCCAGATGCTCGAGCTGTAGGTCGCGATCGAACTTCGAAGGGTCGCCGCGCTCGACGGCCTGCTTGTAATGCTGCGCCGCCTCGAACCAGCTCTCCAGCTCCTGCAGCTGTTCGTCATACTCCTTCTTCGCCTCGGTGAACGGCCGCTCGGTCATCTGAAAGGTGGTGAAATCGAAGCTGCGCGTCCGGATGCTGGGCCATTGGACCACCATCCCCGCCGACGGCTGGATCGCCATCTCCTCGATCGTCCAACCGTCCAAGTGCATCAGCGTCGCCTGTCCGGGGATCCCGCCCCCGCCCCCCCCGCGGAAGCCGCCGCCGCTGCCAGGCGCGGAGAGGGCGTGCGTGACTCCATTCGCCCGTGCGACCGGGATGTGCTCGCTGGCCGGGTATATCGCGGTGTATGCAGCCAGATGCGGGTTCCAACTCCCCAGTTCGCTGACGTCCTGGGTGGCGGGCACGGACCCGACCTCGGTCAGCCCCAGCCGACTGAAGGCGTCGACCATGCCCGGGTAGACGTGGAGGCCGTCGGCGTCGATCACCGAGGCGCCCTCGGGTACGGCAACGTTGGCTCCCACATCGAGGATATGGCCATCCCGAAGTACCACAACGCCGTTCTCGATCGTCTGGCCCGCCAGGGTATGGATGGTCGCGCCGGTTATGGCGTAGGTCGGCGCCGGGGTGACGCGGGGATCGTGCTGGGCTGTCGCATCCCGCACCGCTGCAGGCGCCAGGGCGATGGGGATGACGATGGCGATGGCGATGGCGAGGGGGAGCGGGTGGCTCCAAACCCGAGTGCCACTCGTCTGTTTCGCGTATATCGACACGGTTCTGCTCCTTCGTTGGCGAGTTCTATCTAGCGGCTCGACGAACCGGGGTCCTTCTGGCTGGGAGGCGCGGGACTGGCTCGACCGGATGACCCCGAACCGTCCAGACGCGCCTTCAGCGCTTCCTTCTCAGCGGCGATCAGATCCTGCCGCTCGCGATCCCGTTCGACGTCGAAGACGATGCGGCCGTCGACGATCGTTGTCAGGGTCTTCGCGTAGGCCGAGAGCGGGTAGTTTTCCCAGATCACCAAGTCGGCGTCCTTGCCGACCTCGATCGAACCGACTTTGTCGCCGACTCCAAGCTGAATAGCCGGGTTGAGCGTTACCAGCGCCAGCGCCTCGTCCTCCGACAGGCCGCCCCACTTCATGGTCTTCCCAGCCTCCTGGTTGAGATGCCGCGCTTCCTCCTGGCTGTCGGAGTTGATGGAGACCAGCACTCCGCGGCGCGTCATCAGCGCAGCGTTGTAGGGGATCGCGTCGTAGGCCTCCATCTTGTAGGCCCACCAGTCGGAGAAAGTGGAAGCGCCGAATCCGCTGGCGGCCAGCTCGTCGGCCACTTGGTAGCCCTCGAGCACGTGCACGAAGGTGGCGATGTGGAAGCCGAACTCCTGCGCGATGCGGATCATCTGCAGCGTCTCTTCGGCCCGATAGCTGTGGCAGTGGACCCACCGCGTGCCTTCCATCAACTCGACCAGCGGCTCGAGCTTCAGGTCACGCGCCGGCGGTACCAAGTTCCGCTCGGACCGGCGGCGCCGCTCGTAGTCATCCCACTTCCGCTTGTACTCTTGGGCGTCGATGAACGCCTGACGAATCACGTCCATCGTCCCCATCCGCGTCGCTGGATAGCGGCGCTCCGTGCCCGGAGTCGGTGAGCGGTTCGACCGCTTCACGTTCTCGCCCAGCGCGAACTTGATCGTCGGCATCGCGCCCTCGAACAGCAGACCCTCGGCGTCCTCGCCCCAGCGGTGCTTGATGGTGGCGTTCTGGCCGCCGATGGGATTCGCGCTGCCGTGCAGCACGTGGGACGTGGTCACGCCGCCCGCCGCCTCGCGATAGATGTTGATGTCGGAGGGGTCGATGACGTCCTCGATGCGCACCATCGACGAGACGGCTATGCTCCCCTCGTTCGTCGCATCGCTGCCAACGTGGGCGTGAGCGTCGATGACGCCGGGGGTCACGTACTTGCCGGTCGCGTCGATGACCGTCGCTCCCGATGGCACGCGAATATCGGTCCCCACGGCGGTGATCTTGCCGTCACGCATAAAGACCGAGGCGCCCTCGAGCGTCCCCTGGCTGACCGTCATAACGGTGGCGTTCTGGATCACCAGGGTAGGCGCCGGCGCATCCCAATCGACCATCGCATCCATGGCACCGGCAGCCGGATCGAGATCGTCGGCGGGCTGAGGACGCTCGGGCGCGGCTCGTTCTGGGACCGCCGCCTGTGCGGCTGCGGCCGCAGCCACCGCACCTGTGGCGCTGGGCCCCTTTGTCCCCTTGAACTCGCTGGAGAAACGGCCGAAGGAAACGCTGCCTTCTATCTCGTCACCCTCAATCGTCCCGGTGTAGACGGCCTCCATCGAGCGCTGTCCCATAGTCATCGCGACGGTGAAGCTGAACTTGCTTCCGCTCACCCAACCCTCGGTCACGCTCCCTTCGCCGCGCTGGCCGCGAACGGTACCGGAGAGAGCCCCGTCCTCTGCCATGGCCAGTTCAGCCGTGGACTCCTGCGTCCCGCGGGGCGACTCGATTGTGACGGTCCAGGTGCCCGTGAGGTCGGTCGCGGGCGGCTCCGTGGGACGGCCCGCTTCGTGCTTCTCGAACTTGCGACCGTCCACGAAGACCATCTTCACCTTGGTCTTCTCCGCCAGCAGGTCGCCGTCAGTCACCACAAGGTTCGCCAGCTTGCCCTGCTCGACGCTGCCTAGGCGGTCGGCCACACCGTAGATCTCGGCTGGCCCCAAGGTGAGCGCCCGGAGGGCAGCCTCAGAAGGAAGGCCCGCATCCACCGCTTTGCGGACGCGCTCCAGCACGGCGCGCGGCGATGCGAGTCCGCCGGAGTAGAAGGCGAAGGAGACGCCCGCTTCGTGTAGCGCCTTTGGCGTACTCGACGCCCACGTGCGCTGCCGCAACGAGGCGAGCGATTCCTCGCTCTCAGGGTCGGCGTCGCGCGTTCGCTCCGGCCACCTCAGGTTCACGAGCACAGGGGCCTCGGCCGCGGCAACCTGAGCCGCTACGCCGTATCCCATCTGCGCACCGTAGACCACCGTCTGCACACCCATTGCGGCGCCTAGATCCAGCGCCCGGAGGATCTCGCGTGGCTCGTCCCCGGGGATCAGAACCGGCCAGCGCTCGGCGACCGCCCGGCCTAGCGGGTCGAGCGTCGGGTCGTAGATCGGCCGATCGAGCCCGGCAGGACGCGCCTGGTCTGCGGCCATCGCGCGGGCGTAGCGATCGGCATCGAGGAAGAGCTGCTTCTCGTAGGCGATCACGCCGAACAGCGAGCCTGGGTATCCACGAGTCCCACGCGGCGCCTGAAGGTTGAGGCGCAGCGCGACCGGGCTCTTGATGACCATTTGCTGCGGCTCTCCGTTACCCAGAGCGATGACCGCGCCCTGGCCCGTCACGAACCCGTCGCCGTGGATCGTCATCACGGTGGTGAAGCCACCCTCGCGCCATGTCTCGATCCGCGAGTCGTCGGTCGTCAAGGCGTCGGCTGCGGCCCGCGCCGGGTATGTAGCGGGCCGGTCCTCGGGCCCATCCGAGGCCGCTCCGCCACCGCCAGGTGCCGAGGCTCCCGCCCGGCCGCTCGGCGCACCGCCGTCTGCTTGTGCGAGCCCCAGATCGGAGAGTGAATCGAACAGGCCGGGGTACACGGTCATCCCTTGGCCGTCGATGACCCACGCCTCCGGCGGCACGTCAACGTTCGCACCCACCGCCGCGATGAGGCCATTGGCAATGACCACGGTCCCGTTCTCGATCACGGGGCCGGCGACGGTAACGATGCGGGCGTTGGTGATGGCGTAATAGGGTGGAGGGTTCGGTGTGTCGCTGGGCGCCTGGCCAGCCGCCGTGGCGGGCAAGACACCGAAGGCGAGGGCAAAGGTGAGCGCCAGGCGATGCCAGACGCGTACCCGTGCCACTGCGGCGGAAATGGATGGATGTCTCATCTCGTTCCCTTCCGTGGCTTGTGGGGGCTTTTTCGTGAAGTACAGGGTAGCGCCGTGAGGCGCGACGCTCAAGAGATGCTAACACCCACCAATCGCAAACCGTTGACCCGCAAGCTGGCACCAGGCCGCTTTGAATATCGAACACCGAATATCGACTAGCCAATAATGAAGAACTGTTCTTGGAAGTTCGACATTCGATGTTCAGTATTGGCAATTCAAAGCCCGCCCTACGTCACTAGCGCTCGGCGGCTTCCTTCACCTTCGATATCGCTGTGCGTTTTGCGGAAGATGGAGGTGGCGTCGGTTGCTGGTCGATGATCAGGACTCCGGGCTTCGCGACCAGCCGGCGCTCGGCCAGCCGCAGATCGTCACGAGTGCGTACCCGAGAATCCGGCCCCGGCGATCCCACCACGAAGGAGTCGGCGGACATCTCGAAGTAGTAGGACGAACCCCAGGGATCCTCTCCGCCCCGCCCCCTCTGCTCCAGCCATGCTCTTAGTGTGCCGGGGACGGGATAGGCACCCGTCTCGGCAGCCGCCTGTCGAATGTCGGAGGCGATGAACTTCAGCGCGTGCTGCGCGGTGCGCTGCTGGCCGCCTGAGCCAATCTTGCCGACCAGCTGCATGATCTTCGGGGACCAGCACGGCGAGACCAGCCAGGGCCAGTAGAAGCACGAAGACCTTGTTCACATTCCCCTCCCCTGGGGTGCCTAAACAGGGGACTCAACCGCGAGCGGAAAGACAGGGAGGGCGCCGAGGGGAGAGATGACGCGTACGCCATCCGTCTCCCCTATAGAGGGCCAACAAAGGGATATTGTCAAGACGATTGACGATCGCAGGGACAAACGAGGGGATGCGCTCCGTTACTTCGGCTGGTTCCTCGAGCTGTGGGCGGATGCCGACGACCACCTGCAACCGCGGGTCGAGTCCGCGCGGCGGGCGATGGACCGGCTCGCCGGCGAGGGCGCGGCCGACTGACGAAACGACACGTCTAGAATACGCCCTCGCGCACCTGATCCTTCTTCAAACCGTGTCTCAGCTTCTTGACGTGCCGAGGATCGACCGAGACGTTTTCCGGTAAGGGAACATCGCCCTTCTCTTCTCCAAATTGCTTGACGCTCTTCAAGCCGCTCAGCGCGTGGCCGCCCTCCAAGGCCTTGGCATGCTCGTCGTACAAATCGAACCAGGGGAAACCAGCGTCGGTGTACTCCTTAGCCGTCGGCGGTACGGTGGGCGGCGCCTGGCCGGTGATCGCGCGCCAGACCAGCGAGTTCGCGATGTGCACGAAGCAGCGGCTCGAGCGACTTAGGTCCCAGTCCTCGAAGTCATACCTATCATCGTAGATCTTCTGGCGCATCCGGCCACCCGGAACGAGACCCATGCTAAAGCCCACTTTCGCCGGTGGCGCCAGGGCATCAGCGCTCGCAAATAGGAGTCGATCGTGGTCTTTCTCCAAGAGGCGTTCGTAGGCCTCCCGCTTCATCGGGTAGGCAATGACTTGTACGCCGCCGCACTCCGCAGCGCCGGTGAGCTGTTCTTCGGCGGAGTAACCGGCTCCCAGCGGCATAGCGACGAACTGGCGGATCACGCCCTTCTCGACGCAGTAGCCGTCCAGCCAAGGCTGCTCCGGTACGACGACGTAGTCCTGAGGTCTGCGGCCCAAACCGTCCTCCCAACCCTTGCCGGTCACCGCGTTGATCTTGCCCGTCGCGATCTTGACCGCGAATGGGTATCCACCGCCAATCCAGGAGCCGCCGAAGTTCAACCACATCGCTTCCGACTGGTACATCGGAAACACGACGCCGCCGTGCTCCAGCCAGCTTTCCGGGATCTTCTCCGCGAAGTCATCGACGTGCCGGAGCGGAAACCCGCCGAGCCCGGGCGGTAGCGGATAGTCTTTGCTGTCGTCCGGTATGCGCAACGTGCGCTGGAATTCGATGCGCAGCACCGCGTCCTTGTGAACATCGGGAAACGAAAAGACCAGTGATTCTTTCTTGAGCTCGATCATCTTGCACCTTCCGCGTTTACTACCAATCTCCGTCCCTGACCTCGCGGACCACTCGCAGCACCGCTCGATCGGGCATGTCCTTCAGATGACGGATCAGGTCCGCGAACAGACGCGGCCGCTTCCTGATCGCTTCCAACAGATCGCTCGACACCTTGCCGGCCAGCGCCAGCATCACGTCCGAGTCTTCGCCCAAGTCCTCGGCTAGTCGGACGATCGTGTTCTCGCTTGGGGGGCCGACATCGCCCCGCTCCACCTTGCTCAGGTACGACGGC
>JBDHHL010000206.1:0-7638 GCA_039589375.1 Gemmatimonadota bacterium
GCCATTGCCGAGCTGTTGGCTTAGATCCGCCAGCAAGAGGAGATCGGCGAACTCCTCCCAGCGCGCGCCCACCGACCGGTGGGTCTCCAGTGCATCCTCGGCCGCCTGCAGAGAACCGGCGATCTCGCCCATCTCCTCGTAGATCTGTGCCCTGCTCCGTTTGTCGCTTCCCGACTCGGACACCAGCCCGGTCTCGCGGTTGATCGCTTCAGCCTCGGCATACAAAGCCAGGGCGCGACGGTGGTCGCCGGCGGCCCGGTACGCCTCCGCCAACGCCTCGAGGTTGCTCGCCTCCTCCTGGCGCATCCCTTTCGAGCGGGCGAGCTGCAAGGCGCTATCGAGCACGGCGATCGCCTTTCGGATTTCGCCCAGAGCGGTGTAAGCCGTCCCAAACTGGCCGAGCGTGTTGGTCTCGTAGTTCGCCGCACCTCGAGCCCGGAAGATCGCGTTAGCATCTTCGAGAAGTGGAATGGCGCCCAGCGGGTCGCCCACACGGATGGAGAGCATCCCGAGGTTGTTGAGAGCGATCCCCTGGAGATTCTCGTTGCCGCCTAACCGGCTCAGTTCCAACCCCCTCTCGAAGGCGGCCCGGGCCTCGGCGAGATTGCCGAGCTCGGTGTGGACATTGCCCAGGTTGATCGCAGCCTTCGTACCGCCGTCCCCCCCGTCGCCTGCAGTCTCGGCGGTCTTGTCGAACAGTTCGATCGCGTCCCCGAGCCGCGACTGCTGCCAGGCTATTAGGCCAAGGAGGTTGTAGGCCTGAGCCAATTCGTTCGACAGATCGATGGCAAGCTCGATCGCCAAAGCCTCTTCGCCGCGATCGAGCGCCTTGTCGTAGTCCGAATGTTGGTAGGCGACGTAGCCGTCGAGCACGAGGAGGCGCGCGATGGCCGAGGAGTCGCTCAGGGCCCGCGCTTCCTCTAGCGCCACTCCGACTAACGCCATGACGCTGTCGAACTCGGCCCGACGATAGAGCTCTGTCCCCCGCTCGACCAGCGCTTCAAGCCCCGCCGAGTCGCCGTTCGCAGCTTCGCCCGAGCTAAGTGCCTGACCCGCCCGCCCCGAGCCGCTGTCGGTGTAGCACGCCAGTGCCAGCACCGCGCATATAGTTCCCGGTATCCGGCACGAAAGGCTTTGCATCAGGGTCCGATCGTGAGTCGAAGAAGACCCGTGCTCGCGGCCCTCCCGTCAGGCAAGAGCGCGTCCACGAACCACACGTAGGTTTCTCCCGGCACCAACACAACGTCGGCCGGCACGGTCAAAAAGGTATCCGTCACGGCGTCGCCCCAGAGCTCGGTGCCATCGGCGGTTGACAGGCTGAATCGATAATGCATGTCCGATCCCATCGACCTCCAGACGAAAGACAGCCCTTCCGCCCCCGCCGAGTCGCCGTCCTCCGGGCTCACCACCGGGATGGCCGGCACGTCCGTGCCACCCGCACCGGTAGAGCGGAGGAGTGGCTCCCGGGGCCCGGTTTGGGTTAGCGGGCTGACCATGAGCAGGGCAACGGCGGCGGCAGCCGCAGCGGCGGTCGCGGCGCCGGCAAACGCGTACCGGCGCTTCCTGCGCCCGGTTACGAATTCGGCTGCCTCCACGGCTGCTAGGCGGCAGTCGCCGCACCACGTCAGGTGTCCCTCGACCTCGTCTTGCTGGACGGGCGCGAGTGTCCTATCGATGTAGGCGGCGATCAGCTCAGCGCTGAGGTGTTCTCCGCTCGAGTTGGACGACGGCATCTCTCATCTCTATGGTCTACGTTGATATCCCAGCTCTGTCACTCATCAGATTGAACGGATCCTCGAAGCCTGATTACAATTCCGGGCCCGAATAATCGCTACGCCCCGGGGCGCTCGATGCCTCTCTGTTCAAGTGCCATCCTGAGTTGCTTGAGAATTTTGTTGAGCTCTCTATACACAAGGGACCGAGAAGGGAATCCCAGCAGCGCGGCGATCTGCCCGGCGGTGGCACCGTCGCCGAAGCGCAACGTGAGAAGCAGCTGGTCTCTATTGCTCAACCCTGCCAGTGCAGCTTGCAACGCCTCCGACCGTTCCTTGGCGACGAGACCGGCTTCCGGATTGGGGGTCGACGCGTCCGGCAACGTTGACAACTCGTCCACGGCAATGAGGTCAGCCAGTCGCTTCCTTGCCAACATGACCGGGTCGGCTGAGCTGCTGGCACCATCTGCTCTCTGGGGTCGCCCGTAACGGCGCCTGTGATAGTCAACACAGAGACGCTTGGCCACGACCACGAGCCATGTGCTGAACTTCGATCGCGCTTCCGGCTGGTACGACCGCAGGCGTCGAAGACCGTCAGCACGCAGTTGCTCCAGCACGAACGCGTAGCGGTCCATGTTCGAGTCGTAGTCGCCGTCCAGAGTGCGGGTGGCCCGGATGAGCAGCGAGCTATGTATCCGCACGAAGGCTTCCCAAGCGCGCTGGACGGTGGACGAGGAAGAAGCTTCAAGGAGCTGAGTCAGTTCCGAGGGCGGTCGATTCGGCATCGTTCGGTGGGCAATGTCTGAGAACTAGAGGCAAACCTTGGGGAATCGCTCGGGCAGTCCGGGCGCCTCCATGATTCCCCGCATGGTTCCGTAGGCCAGCAAAGCACGACCCAGATAGATGCCGACGATCTGCCAGAGAGACAGGCGATGGACCTTTACGACGAGCCGCTTTGGACGGGGCATGGCTACTTCCAGCAGCTAGAGGTTAATACTATTGTTGCTAATTATGGCTATTACAAGATGCTGCCGGAGCGTGTCGAGAGCAACGAGCGTGGTTATCGGGCTTTCCAAGCCTGGAACGGCCAGTCAATCCGTGGATGCGTGGCCCACAGCTGTCCGCTGTCGTCTGAAAGTACCCTAAACCTACGATGACAGAGCGCAGTCGAAGCGTACCGACCGCGCAGTGTGTTATGGGCCGGGAGGGGATCGCCGCAGGGGAAGCCCATGTCCGACGTGCTCAACCACCTGAAAGCCACTCTGGCCGACCGCTACACCGTCGAACGTGAACTTGGCAGCGGCGGGATGGCGGTCGTCTACCTCGCTCAGGACCTGCGGCATGAGCGCCGGGTCGCGATCAAGGTCCTGCATCCAGAACTCACATCGGTCGTCGCCGCCGAACGCCTCCTGCGCGAGATCAAGCTGACCGCTTCTCTGGCACACCCGCACATCTTGCCCGTGCACGATTCGGGTGAAGCTGACGGCTTCCTCTACTTTGTCATGCCGTACGTGGAGGGCGAATCCCTACGTGAAAGGCTGAATCGCGAGAAGCAGCTGCCCGTCGATGAGGCCGTGCGGATCGCCCGCGAGGTCGCCGACGCCCTGAACTACGTCGGCACCGCGCCCGAGGGAACCGATAAGTTCTATCTCCGTGTCGAGGAACTCATCAGAATCTTGAAGGGGAGGGGCTACGAGTATCAGCGCATCGACGAACTGCTGAGCGGGGGGGCCGATGACTACCTCACTTCACAAAAGAGAACGATGTGACTACTACTTCGTCGCGTTCGCCGCTGGCGGGCGCCCTACCGTCGAAGAGCCATACGTTGAACCTTATCCGTTCAGATCCAGCGGGCAGTATGTCTGCTCCTGTGTATGTCCACTTATGAATGATGCTGTCCGGCTGCGGCTCATCATCGTGGCCCCGCCAGCTGACAAACTCAATGCTGCTCTCACTCCATACGAAACGGTGCGTTGACTGATACGCATCCGACATGAAGAACCGCTCGATGTTCCCGGCAATGTAACACGGCTGGATGACGTACTGAGCATTATTGTCCGGTCGCGCCAATACCTGTCAAAACTCGATATCAAACTCTCTCGTGCTTGACTCATACACGAAACCGGAAAACACAGAGTAGTAATCCAGCGAATCCACCCTACTGGCCAGTTTGAACGTATACGTTCCGTATCCCAGATGGTCGTCCAAAAACACCTCGGTCGAAAACCACTTGCCGTCGTGGAACGCTGTTGTGAGATGGAGGCCGTCGCCGCCGACCCAGACGTCCTCCGCACGGTCTGAGAAGAAGTTTGGCCCGGGTCTTGCGCGGTGCGACTCGGCCGTCTTGACGATCCAGCGGTGTCCGGAGAATGAAAGCGTTCTATCCTGGTCCTTCTCCGGATACTCGTCCCACGCCAATACGCCGGGCTCAAACGACGGATGATAGTCGCGCCGCGCACCGGGCACATACGTACTGTCAACAAGAAGCGCCACCATTCGCGCCCACGGATGGGTCGTGTTAGTCCATGACCCATCTCCGCATCAAGTCCCGTGGCGCCGACTACGTTGTCGCCGGGACACTGCACGCGAAGCGTTAGGTGGACGCTGACGATCTCGACATCCTGCGAAAGCAATACCGTTTCTGACTCCGGATAGTACCCGGCATGTTCGACACCAACCACATGACTACCAAGCGGCATATCATAGATCGTATCCGGAGTGATGTATTCGGTTTGTTCTCCTTCAAGCCAGATGGCCGCTCTCGCCGGTTCGCTATGAACGGCGATCGATCCTGCTTCGGGCTCCAAGTCTGCGAGATCGTCCTCGCAGCAGACGAGTCCCACCGCAACAACAGCTATTGTAAGAGCAAAACGCCTTCGTGACCGGGAAGCTCTCATACGTAAGTTCGTATCCCCAGCCGTTCGTACACAATCCAACGTTGGACGGCCTCTCCTGTTACGCGGAATCCTCATCCGGGCCGAAATGTCGAACCCGAGTTTCCTTCTTGCGAAAGCGAACCGGCCGACAAGGTCGTTTCGCTACTCCTGTGCTCGTCCAGCCGCCACGGGTGTCGTTTGGCAATACCTCCTCGGCCATCGGCTTGCGTAAGGCATCCACGCGTATCGGGGCGTTGTTGGTGAACCTCGGAATGTCGACGGGCGGCCCGATCGCGGGCTCGCCGACCTTGACGATCTCGAACGCGCGTTGCAGCTCGACCGCGCCTGCGTCGTCGCCCATGCGCTCGCCGCGTGCCAGCATCTTCGCCTTCCTGGAGGGCAGATCGATGCGAATGGCGTCCTCTGGCATTGGCGGACTGGAACCCCGCAGCGCAAGGGCAAACTTACCGCAAGGATGATCGGGGTAATTGCGGTCATTGAGATTGTCAATGATATCGGCCCATTCGCCACAACGCTGCGCCGTGCAGCGGCGCCCATCGACCCTCGGAATCTCGAGGATGACTGGCGTGTTCTCGTCCACCGCGAACCACGCCTCCATATCGACTGCTCGCGGTCTTGCAACAGGAGTAATCGGTGGCCTGCAGCCCTGCGCCGAGACCGTTCTATTTGATCAGCGTGATTTGGAAGACACCGCCCGAATGGTCACGCCCATAGCGACGTTGCCCCTCATACGAGTCCATGAACCGAATGCGCAAGATTTGGCTGGCCTGAATGCTGCGCAGATGTTCCACATTGCCAACCCGCTCAAAGTCCACGTAGACGACGGGGCGAAATGCACCCGTCCGATCAGTGGACCGGAGCCAATCGGGGCGGAGAGCCTCGACCGCATCCCAAGCGCTAATCGCGCCAGTCTCGGCGATCTGGGTGTCTCTGATCTCATACGATGGCACAGCAGTATCTTCCGAACCAGACTTCGTGCTGCAACCCGTCAACAAGATCAGGCTGGCGAGAGCCACGACCAGCGTTCACACATTGTCCCTCCTGCTCCTTGGCTGTTATCCCTTCCGGGCTGAAAGAGTGCTCCGCCTTTAGGATAGCCTCACAGGTTGCCACAGAAAAGCGAGTACACAGCTCTCAGCTAAGTGACATCATATCGATCGACTCGGGCAGGTTACCTCAAACTCAACGATCTCAGTCTCGCTCAGAAGGGGTACAGAAGCTCGCCGGACTTCACACTACTGACGCCCACGCCCAGAGTGCCGTCCTACCCTTGCGGCACAATGGTGGCACAAATCCCTAGCCCAATAGAAAACGGCGCATGGTGCCGGATCGTGAAACACCTTGCGCCGATTTGAATCAGCCAAGTAGGCCGGGAGGGGTCGCGGTGGAGGCACGCCACGCGTGGCTTCACACTGAACACCCCGAGCCGTGCGAGGGGTGTGAAGGCACCCTCAACCTACGATAAGAAAGCGCGGTCGGAGCGTAACGACCGCGCGGTATTTCAATAGACGCGGGCGGAAGTCACGACGGAGACGAGCACAGATCATTGCCTTCAGCTTCCTTCAGACGCCGGGTCGCCCCGACCACCCTTGCTGTTCAGCTAACGGTTCCCGCCATCGGGGTCCGTAAGGGACTCTCACCCCCAAGTCATCGATCAAGCACCACACTCAACCGAACGGCGCTTCGCGCACCACGCGCCATGCCCAGCACACAACGAAAGCCCCGCCTGGAAGCGGGGCTTTTTCGTGCCCATGTCGACTTTGTGCCCATAGTCGTGCCCAAGGAGGGGGCCGAAGTCTTGTAAGTCCTCATAGGCCGGGAGGGGATCGAACCCTCAACCTACGGATTAAGAGTCCCTGCCAGCCTCCGTACTCAGCGGTACAGAACGACATGAAATGGCACCACACAAGGCTTTCGGGGCCGGGCTGCTGGCCCCGTTTGCCCTTCTTTTCCGGTACTTCCCCCTCAGTTACGGCACAATAGTGGCACAGTCAAACGCTGTGGCGCGTTCACTTGTGCGCGGCCAGTCCATCTGTCTATCATGCCAGTAACCTTCAGACCCATTCTTGGGGCGCGGTCTGCAAGCACGTGCTCGACCCAAGGGCAGCCAGTGCGCAAGAAGAACAAGAGCTACTCGCTCACGATTAGTATCCCGCTGTCGGGGCACCCGAACCTGCCGGAGAGAGGACTCACGGACATCGTCAGTGAGCTTTGTGCTTCCCTCACTGAACTCCACAGATCCAAGTTACCGGATTTTCCTGAGATCGAGTTGGATGACGATGCCAGAGATCGGCTAGATTGCATACAACAGTCGATCTCTGAAGTCATAGCAATTTCAAAACTTGGGCCAAAGGTTTTACGTCCTCAGGTGTTGTTTTGTTGTCTGACGAAACCTCTAGAAGAACTCACTGAAGCTGCACGAAAGGTAGTCGAAGAGCGATTCATTAAGGACATCGACCTTCTCGAAGAAACGATGAAGGAGAGCGCCTCCGAGCGAATCCAGGCGCTAAGCGACGTTGAGACCATTCTGGCAGATGCAGAGATTCAGCGTGAAGTCGAAATGCCTCGCCGACAATCCGAACCGACTGCCAAGTCCAAGCGGCTTGAATGGCCCCCTAGCGACGGCGATGAAGACAAGTGGTTTGCGGACTTCGACGCAGAGGCAGAAAGGGTACTTGCGCAGAGCCGGAGGACGATCGCGCAGACCAAACGCATGCTCGCTGATTCTTCGGCTGGGGTCTATCGGGACCTCGCTCAGTGGGACGCATTGCTCGGAAGCGCCAAGATTGGATTAGTGAGATCCTTCCTTAGACGTATTCGACGGCGACGGAGACGCATCACTATGAAGTGGTGGAAATGGCGGGCACTGTCGTTTCCCCTTCGTTATGTCCAATACCTGCCCTTGTTCGTTACTCTCCTATTAGGCGTTCTGGTGGGTGTTGTCCTAGACCCCCTGACGGGATTCGCGTTTGTTGCTCTGGGTGTCCTTTTGAACTGGTTACTCGGCAGTATGTTGGGCAATGCAGTGG